>CALJWY010000156.1 GCA_937974465.1 uncultured Lysobacterales bacterium
ATCTATCTGCTAATGGCATTGCGCCGGCCGGATGTCTGGCCCGTGGGCGATATTGCGCTGGCCACTGCATTCAAAAACCTGAAGGGATTAAAAACCCGCCCGACACAACCACAGCTCAATGAAATAGCAAGCAGGTGGCGACCACATAGGGCAACGGCAGCAAGGCTGCTGTGGCATTATTACCTCTGTGAAAAACCCAACCAGGAATCCAGCATATGAACAAGCCTGTTATATCCGATAACAAACCCAAAAAGGTCAGCCTGAGCAAGGATAAGAGGTACTTCTTCTGTACCTGTGGTCGGTCTTCCAATCAACCGTTGTGTGATGGTTCACACAAGGAAACCACGCTGACACCCATGGCATTTAGCGCAGAAAAAGACGGAGAGGCCTGGTTGTGTGCATGCAAACATACCGGAAACGCCCCTTATTGTGATGGCACACACAAGCAGTTTTCTGACGAACAGGTCGGAGAAGAAGGTCCGGGAGCCTGAACCCCGGATATGAGCGCCTGATATGAAAATCTGGGTAGATGCAGATGCCTGTCCCGTGGTCATCAAGGACATCCTGTTCAAGGCAGCTGAACGCACCGGGGTAGAGACTACGCTGGTCGCAAACCAGGCTATCCGTGTGCCACCGTCACGCTTTATACACTCGATACAGGTCGCATCGGGTTTTGACGTTGCAGATAACGAAATCGTCGACAGAACTGAGCCCGGTGACCTTGTTATCACGGGGGATATTCCGCTGGCCGCAGATGTGATTGAAAAAGGTGGCCTGGCGCTTAGCCCACGTGGTGAAAAATTCACCACGGAGAATATAAAGGCACGCCTTAACATCAGGGATTTTATGGATACCCTGCGGGGCAGTGGAATCGATACCGGTGGACCACCTGCGCTGAACCAGAATGATCGAAAGCTGTTTGCAGACCACCTGGACAGAATACTGGCCAAACATGTCGAAAGGAAAAATTAACATGGCGAATAAAAGTTTTTCCTCTATCCAGATATCAGAGGCGCAGAAGGTCAACCTGAAATCCCTGGGCTATAAACAGATGACACCGGTGCAGGCACAAAGCCTGCCACATGTATTGCAGGGCAAAGACCTGATCGCCCAGGCAAAAACAGGCAGTGGCAAAACTGCGGCATTTGGCATTGGCCTGTTGGAGCGCATTAACCCGAGGTTTTTTGGTGTACAGGCGCTGATATTGTGCCCAACCCGTGAACTGGCTGACCAGGTTGGAAAAGAGCTCCGGCGCTTGGCGCGCAGCACCGCCAACATAAAGATTCTGCTGTTGTGTGGCGGCAAACCTTTTGGGCCTCAGAAAGGTTCGCTGGAGCATGGCGCACATGTTGTCGTTGGCACACCCGGGCGCGTTCAGGATCACTTACGCAAGGGGAACTTAAAGCTGGATGGTTTGAAAACACTGGTGCTGGATGAAGCCGATCGAATGCTGGATATGGGCTTTTTTGACGTGATGACCGAAATTATCGTGCACACACCAAAAAATCGCCAGACATTGATGTTTTCGGCCACTTTTCCGGAGGCTATCAAGAAACTGTGCCGCTCCATTCAGCGCAACCCGGTATCGGTTACGGTTGAGACTGAGCATGAACCCGGTGTTATTGAACAGCTGTTTTACGAGGTAAAAAAACACGAGCGCAACAACACCTTGCTGGCCTTGTTTGAACACTATAAACCGGATAATGCGCTGGTTTTCTGCCATACAAAAAAACAATGTGATGTTGTTGCTGAGTTTCTGCGGGGCAGAAAGATTGACGCCCTGGCCATCCACGGTGACCTGGATCAACGGGAGCGCGACCAGGTGCTGGTGAGGTTTGCCAATAACAGTTGCCCGGTGCTGGTGGCTACCGATGTTGCCGCCCGCGGCCTGGACATCAAATCATTGCAGGCGGTCATCAATTATGAGCTACCACGTGATCCGGAAATCTATACTCACCGCATTGGCCGGACCGGCCGTGCGGGTGAGAAGGGTGTTGCCTTGAGTATTTTTACCGAGTCTGAACAGGTACGCATCAACGCCATTGAGGAATACCAGGACAAACCATGTGTCTGTGATGTTTTTCAGTCACTGGATCGAGATCCCGGTTATAGCCTGCAAGCGCCGATGGTCACCGTCCAGTTGGACGCAGGCCGGAAAAACAAAATCCGGCCGGGTGATTTGCTGGGTGCACTGACCGGCGATGCAGGACTTGCAGGTGCACAGATTGGAAAAATCGACATTTTTGAAATGTCGAGTTTTGTGGCGATTGAACGTTCTGCGGTGCGTCAGGCCTTGAATTATCTTGCCGATGGAAAAGTAAAAGGACGCAATATCCGTGCACGTAAAATCGGCCAGTGAGCCTGTTATGACAGTAAAGCACTATTCACCGCTGGAAGAAAAAACCAATATTATTTCTCACGCGATAGGATTGGCATTCAGCGTCATGGCCCTGGTACTGATGCTGGTGCGGGCCAGTAGCTTTGGCAATGCCTGGCATATTGTCAGCGTCGCCATTTTCGGTGCCAGCCTGATCTGCCTGTATGCTGCCTCCACGATTTATCACAGCACCACCGATAACAGGCGAAGAAGCCGGATGCGGGTGTTTGATCACGCAAGCATTTATGTGCTGATTGCCGGCACTTACACACCATTTACACTGGTGACATTAAATGGCTGGGTAGGTTGGGTGATATTGACTGTCTCCTGGTTGATGGCTTTCACAGGAATTACCCTGAAGTTGTTTTTCACCGGAAGATATCATCTGTTATCCACCCTGATGTATGTCTTCATGGGTTGGATTATTATATTTGCGATTAAACCATTGATGAATAATTTGCCAGCAGAAGGATTATGGTGGTTATTTGCCGGTGGTATTGCCTATACCGTCGGCGCCGTTATTTACAGCATCAAACACATAAAATTCAACCACGCCATCTTTCATATGTTTGTGCTTCTGGGTAGTTTTTGTCACTTTATTGCGGTGTATTCTTATGTGCTACCAACGGCAAAAATTTAGACAATCAAGTTGCTGGAAGGTGATGTGTGTTTGAGGCGCTAACCATAATAGCAGTAACCGCAGGTGCCTATATCGGCACCAACCTGGATAACCTGATTCTGTTGGTAGCGTTGTACCAGCGTTATGAAAAACGTCCTGGCGTGGTCACCGCCGGTTATTTTGCCGGAATGCTTGTTATTGGAGTGATATGTCTTGTGATTGGTGAGGCGGGTGAGCTGATCCCGGTATCCTATCTCGGGTTACTCGGTGTGATTCCCATCAGCATCGGGGGCCTGGCCCTGGTCCAGATGTTCGGAGAAAGCAAATCCAGTGATTCGGCTGGTGTAACCCCGGTCAGCAGCGCCAATACAATTTTTTCTACCGTACTCATGACCCAATTGAGTAATAGCGCTGATTCAATTATAACTTTCTCGGTGCTGTTGGCAGATTCAATGGACAAGTCTGACTATTTTATCGCGCCGACATTTCTGGCCATGGTTGGTGTATTTGCATGGCTGGCATTCTATGCTCTGAAGCACCCCAGGCTGAGTGAATTCCTGAGTCGCTACGGTAATTATGTCACGCCATTTATCCTGATTCTGGTGGGCATATACATCCTCAGTAATACCGCTACGGACCTGATGCCCGGATGATCATGGTCACCGTGTTGAAAGCTTCCTGGCCCGGCGCAAGCGGGGCTAAAAAGACCACCAGGTCAGCAAAAGCAAGAGCAAGAGCATAACAGCACGTGAGCCCGAGCCTTTAATTAGCTCATGGTTTGTTGAAATTGCCTGGAAAAACACAAACATTTTGATGCGATAGCACTGCTTTGTAACGGGTTTCCAGTCTTTTTTCGTTGCGATGGCTCTATCCGTGTTACACTTCACGCTTTCAGGTACATGTATTTGAGTTCGCTCAATGCATGCGAAACAGTGAAGTCTCGCAGTCAATTTGTCAGTGGGATGACATTGGTTGCAAGGGTTTGCAGATTATCTGGGAAAATCAAAGATTTTTAAGGGGTATTCCCTTGAAAGAAGCAAAGTAAGGAAATTAGTTATGAGTACAGGTACAGTTAAATGGTTTGATGCGGGTAAAGGTTACGGCTTTATTACCCCCGAAGATGGTGGCAAGGATTTGTTTGTTCATCACTCAGAAATTCAAACCGACGGATATGCAACCCTCAATGATGGGCAGCAGGTTGAATACGAAATAGGGGAAGGCCAGAAAGGCCCATGCGCAACCAAGGTTGTTGCTGTCTAATCGTATCCAAAAAGATATCCATAAACGGGCGCCTCTAAGGTGCCCGTTTATATTTTAGGGCTCCAAAATTAGTTGCTATTTGCTGTCAGGGTGAAATCAAACGGACCCTGAAAACCAGTCCCTGTTATATGCTTTACGGCATTGAAGCATGCGGAATCAACGTCAGAAATACACGATCCCGGTAACCCCATAAACCCTGGGTTCGCCCAGTTGGTAATAGGGTTCCGTCTCGTAAAGCTTGCGAGGATCATTTCCAAAACCACCAAAACCCCTGGTTTGAACATCCTTGTCCGTCAGGTTGCGGCCCCATAGCGCCACACTCCAGCGATCGGTCTGATAGGACAGGCGCATATTTAGCAGGGTGTAACTATTGAGTTTTTCATTGTGATTGGCCGAGGCATAGGCTTTGCCCTTGCCCTCGATATCAGCTTGCGCAAACCAGTTGTCAGTGATGAAGAACTGTGCGCCGAACGCATACTGGGTTTCAGGTGCGTGTGCCTGGGCCCGGCCGCTCATGTCGTAGGGAATACCATTATCGAGATCGGCATCCGTGTGCGAATAACTCAGGTAATTCTTATATTCCGTATCTAACAATCCCAGGCTGCCAAACAGGTTGATGCTGTCCGTGGCTTGCCAGTTGGCTTCTATCTCGAGGCCCTTGTTAATGCCGCCTGACGCATTTTGCAGGCTGTCAATAAAATTACAGGGACAGGCCGGGGAGCCGGGGTCCACCGGTATCACGATGGACTGTTTGACCTGCATGTCATCCCTGTCCTGGTAGAACACTGCGGCACTTACTGTCAGCGTGTCCTCCAGCCAACTGCCCTTTAAGCCAAGCTCATAGTTCCACATGGTTTCAGTACCGAACACCAGGTTTTCTGCAGGTATGGTGATGCCATCCTGCTCAAAATCCGGAATCTTGCTGGCCAATGCGGAATTGTATCCGCCGGCTTTATATCCACGCGACACCAGGCCATAGAGCAGGGTGCCGGAGCTGGTCAGGTGCTCCACAACCACCTTGCCTCCCCAGGAACTTTCGTCATCAGAGGCGCGATTGTCGCCTTCGACATTGTCATCGTAATCCCAGTCACGTGATTCGTATCGCAGGCCTGTGACAAATGTCCAGTTTTGCGCAAATGGCAGATCCACCTGTCCGTAAGCGGCCGTGTTACGGGTGTCATACTGGCTATCAAAGTCACCGGAGTTGTAGGTGTACTGCCGCAGTAAAGATTGCTCCTGGTCGCGGTGGTAAAGACCCGCTACCCAGGCTGCCGCACCGCGACCATTGCTGGAAACCAGGCGAATGTCGGTGCTGGTATTGCGATTGTTACGAATATAGTTATCTGTTGACGAGTACCACCAGTCGAAACCCCAAAGCTCAGAATCACATTCGGTATTGTCACAAATTCCGGTATTGCTCCAGTCCTCGTCATAACCATATTCGGTATCTGCATCGACGCGGCTTAACAGCGCTTCAAGTGCCAGCGTGTCAGTGGCCCGCCAGGTGGCACTGAGAGCAGTCGCCAGGCTCTCCAGTGTGTCGTGACCCGGTTCGTCCGAGTAGGTGTTGCGGTTATTATCCAATGAAAAAGCGTCATAACCGTTATCCGCATCGCTATAAAACAAGGTGAAACCAAGCGACAAATCATTGCTGACGTCCCAATGCAATTTTCCACGGGCCATGACTTCCCGTATGTCATTGCTTGAACGATTCAGAAAAACATTGTCGATATAGCCGTCATTGCGATTGCTTTGCAGTGCCATACGGAAACCCAGGGCCTCTGATATCGGGCCACCCAGTGCAGCGGAGGCAGTCATCCGGTTGTAATTACCGAGGGTCAGGTCAGCGCGCCCGTTAAATTCACCCCCGGGTTCGTTGGAGACCATGTTGATGAGGCCGGCCAGGGCATTGGCGCCAAAAAGCGTACCTTGCGGGCCGCGCAGAATTTCGACCTGCTGAATATCCAGGGTGCTGGCTGCACCACCGATACCGGTGAAGTCCATGCCATCAATGACCAGGCCAACGGAGGGGTTAACGGGTTCGACGAACTGGCTGCGCTCTCCAATA
>CALJWY010000157.1 GCA_937974465.1 uncultured Lysobacterales bacterium
TACGGGTAACTCCAGAGCGGAAAGCTCCAGCCCAACTCAACGGCCCCGCGGTCAAACCCCGATTCGAGATTATTGCGCGACATGATACTGAACACCTGTTGTTTCCACTTGTAGCCGGCACGTAATTCAAAGTGCCCCAGGTAATCCGTGATATCAGGGTTATCATCATCTTCCGCTGCCTCGCTCAAACGGATCCAGGGCTTGAAACCAAGGGCAAAATTACCGCGCTGAAAAACAAAATTGGCATAGATACGGTTCCAGCTTCGCGAAAGCTCACCACCCCGGCCATTGGATTGATGCACAACACCAATTGCATTGGCGGAGTTTTTAAAGCCGAACATTTCCCAACCCGGCGTGAACTGCAGCCAGGCTTCCGGTTCGTGGTTGGTTTCCCTGAACGGGCGGGAAATGTCCTGGTTGTAAAGCTGCCAGAACGAACGATTGGTGTAGGCCGCATAAATATCAAAAGATTTGAATAAATCCACGCCCAGGGGTACTTTCAGGCTGAACTGGAATTGTGCTTCCGTATCATTAAATGCGACATCCGACCTACCAAAGTGTTGCTCATAGTATTCGGTGCTGTAGCCTCTCTGGTTATGCGCAGCGAACAGGTAGTAACTGGGTTTGTGGGCCATCAGGGTGAAAGGCTGAAGCACGTTTTCACGATCCTTTTTTAGCCTCACATCGACCGCAGTCTGCTCTTGCTCGCCGGCTTGCACTTCACTTGCCTGGGCCTGAACCGCGCATTTTTCACGTAACTCGCCCACGGTCGTTGAATCATCGGCCTGCTGCAGCAATTGGCTCATACACTGCGTCATAGCATCATCCATACAAAAGGCCGGTGTCGCCGCAGCAAGCAAGAGTGCGGCCAGCCAACGTAAAGCTGCCATCTTTGACCGGGTTGCCTGGATTGGATGTTTAGCTGACACTTTCATTGATTTTTTCCTGTTGAATTTACAAGCACAGTGGGCATCCCCTTTGGGAAATAGCTCATAGTATGGGCGTGATAAAGCCCATAAACGAACTGATCAAAATAACCTGCCAGCGTCGCTTGCTGCTGATCACTTCCGGGAAGCTCCCGACCGGCCGGTAATTTTCGTAAAAACCCGGCTGCCCCGGTGACACCGGGGTAGCACCTGGTATCAGTTCATAAACCGTGGTTGAACGATAGGGCCAGATATCAAAAATGGGCAGGGTGCGGGAAACCGACTCCATGACACCATTGAGCTTTCCCAGCACCGGTAAGCCAGCAGGCTTCATTGCAGCAACCCAACTGTTTTGCGGCTCGATATCCTTGCGGATATATCGTTCCAACTCCTGCGCAAACGCCAGGTCGTCAATAATGACGCCATTTTCCGTATTAAACCCCTCTCCGCGAGGATCCAGATTGTGCGAGCCGACCATTGAAACCCGGCCATCCACGACAAACGACTTGGCATGTAACCCGGTCCTCGGACCGGGCATCTCGAGCGCCGGGTTCGGGCCGACCCCCGGCACCAGTCCACTGCTGACGCCCTGCTTCTTCTCGGTAATCAACAACGGCATGCGCGGGAAAAAATCCGGCGCGTTGGATGCATATGGCTGGAACTCGTACACCTTGAACCCCAGTGTGTTGATATAGTGTTTCTTGTGTTTGTGAGTGGCCGAATAGGCGGAAAAAGCGTCCGTTGCTGCCAGGCTATTGGTAGAAAAAAGCAGGTCAATATCAGGATTTTTCTCACGCAATGCCTTGAACAGGTTGCGTGATCTCTTTGACAGCACCAGGTAAGGGGACTGGATAACAACCGAATTCTCTGCAGCCGCCAGTGTTGTATGCAGGCTTGACGTGATATCTGCCTGCTCATCCTGGTCATCTTCGCTGCCATGTGGGTGGTCAAAATAATACTCGACAGAATCAACGGGGTGGGCACTATCGACAAACAAGCGACCCATGATCGACCTGTCCTTCGTTTCGTCAAGTAAAGATTCGAGCCTCGCAGGCACTTCAAAGTGGTCAACCGATGAAAAATCAGGCTCCAGGAGCAGGGTCGCAACATCGCGCAGATAACCGATTTCATGGGTTATCTCGCTGTTCCAGAACAGATCGAATGAAGAACTCATCTCAGCTGCTACAGAGCCGTAGACCAGTACCTCCCTGTCTTTGAAGTTGTAATCGGTATCGAAATCAAAGTAGCGGTCCGCAATATTGCGTCCACCGGTCAGCCCGACAACCCCATCGACCACCTGTAGCTTGTTATGCATCCGCTGGTTGGTTTTTGTGAAACAACAGGCCACGCTGCCGAGCATTGACGATTTGCTGGTTTTTGCCTTGTTAAAGACCGGGTTGTACAAGCGAACTTCAAAATTGTTGTGGCCAAGCGCAAGGCCGGCCAGGTAGTCGAGTTCGGAGACGGTAAACAACTGGTCAAACAGCACCCTGACACGCACACCACGTTTGGCAGCCTGCACCAACTCATGCATGATCAAGCCACCGGTCTCATCCCTGCGAAACAGGAAATTTTGAAATTCGATACTGTGCGTCGCGGCCCTGATCAGGTGCACACGTGCCTTTAGTGAGTATTCACCTACCTCCAGCAATGCGGCATGATGCCGGTTCTCGAGCACGTTTTTCTTGCCGAGATCCAGTAACGGAGACCCGATGGCGCAGCCGGCCTTGCCCGGTTCTTTGCAGACAAGTTCTGTCGACCGCTCCGCAGCCAGTTTCTCATCCACTGCCAACTTCAGCTCAGGCTGAACCTGGGCTGTGCAGGCAGCAAGTACCAGCAATGCAAAAAAGTAGAAGAGAGGTTTCATAACGGTTTGGAATGTAATGCACAGTGACCCGGCGGAGTGCGCAATTTTATCGCAATAGAAGCCTGATTACCGCTGTTTTAGCTAATGAAACTAGCGCAGGCTGAAGCCTCTGAGTGCAATCGAGGCCTGTCGAACCGCAACGATTGCCAACGAGCCATTGACCGGCCTGGCAACCGCCAGTTTCCAGGCCTTATGATCATCGTCCCGCATATCCAGAACAGACGGTGGGTTATCGGGATTCACATCGACAGTAAATCGACATAGCTGGTTGGCGATGCCAAGACCGCTGGCCTTGACGATCGCTTCCTTGCATGCCCAGGTATGTACGAACGCACGTTGCAACTCTGCTTCACCAAGAGCAGACAGGGCCCTGGTTTCCGCCTGACTGAAATAGCGCTTGGCCAGCGACAGTGGTTTGCCGGCAAGGCGGTCGGCAAATTCGAGGTCCACGCCAATGGCCGCACCACTGCTGATGCCGATCAGGTAACCGTCATTGCTGCGCGCCACGCTAAAATCGAGCTCTCGATTTGACTGTGCGCTATCCAGTTCCAGACGGCCCTTCACCCGGCGCGTAATTCGAATATCTTTACCCGGGATACCCAGGTAGGCACCCAACAACAAACGCAGGTAAAACCGCCTGGTGGCTTTTTGCTGAAAAACTGACAATTCATGCGGCTGCTCGCCGACTTGCTGGTTCAATGGCGTGCTCAAGTGGGCAAAATCGAGATGCCACAAATGCACGGCTTCACCCTGCGGCTTCTCAAGCTGCCTCAGCGGCAGCTGTTGCGGGCCAAAAGAATCCGGCCCGATAATTTTATCCGTCGAGTTATCCACTTAAACCCAAATACCGCCCCTGGAATGGGACATGGCATTATCTCCCCGAATCAATAATGGAATCAGTCTAATACATAGAGGCTACAACAGGTACCGTGTAGCCTCAACTGCCGGCATAGGCTACAATGACTCCTTCCAAAAATTCACGCCTGCATCTAAGGCACCTACTCACACAACCCGGATACTCATGCAATTTAATAACGTTGTAATTCAATCCCTTACTGCCGTTGACGCACCAGTAAAAATGACCTCTGCAGAAATCGGGGAAAGACTGCAACCTGCAATGGACCGCCTCGGAATACGCCCTGGCCTGATCGAAGATATCTCAGGCATCATGGCCCGGCGCTTCTGGAATCACGAAACCCAGCCCTCTGATGCCGCCACCATGGCAGCAGAACAAGCCATTGAAGAAGCGGGCATTGACCGCGATAAAATAGGTGTGCTTATCAACACTTCGGTATGCAGGGACTTTCTCGAACCCTCAACTGCCTGCCTCGTACACGGCAACCTGGGCCTGCATGAACGGTGCCTGAATTTTGATATCGGCAATGCCTGCCTGGCTTTTCTGAACGGCATGGATGTTGCTGCGCGGATGATCGAGCGTGGTGAGGTGGAATACGCATTGATTGTTGACGGTGAATCCAGCCGGCCGATAACCGAGGCCACCATACTTCGTCTGCTGGAGCCGGGTATTGGAGAAGAACAATTCCGGGCTGAGTTTGCATCCCTGACCCTTGGTTCAGGTGCTGCAGCGATGGTGATGTGCCGGCGCGAACTGTCACCCGATGGCCACGCATACCTGGGTAGCGTTACCCGCGCAGCCACCCAGTTTAATAAGCTGTGCTACGGTCAAATGGACCGCATGGTAACCGATACGAGGGTATTACTGACCGAGGGCCTGAAGCTGGCCACCAAGACCTTTGCCGCCGCCCGTGAAAAACTGGGCTGGGTGGTTGAAGAACTGGACCAGTTCATCATTCACCAGGTCAGCAAGGCACACACCGATTCCCTGATGAAACTACTGGGCTTGGACCCGGAGAAAATCTTCCGTATTTACCCCGAGCTGGGCAATATTGGCCCGGCTGCAGTTCCCATTGCGCTGGCCAAGGCTGTTGCAAGCGGACAAATCAAACGCGGCGATCGTGTTGCACTGCTGGGTATTGGTTCCGGCCTGAATTGTTCAATGGCAGAAATCGTCTGGTGACAATGACCGGCTCAGAATATTCATACCAGGTGAATAAGCCGCCAAGGAAAAATGTTCCAGGTTCCGAATAATCTTTACCCCTTCGAGTCCCGCTGGCTCGACCTTGGCGGAATCCAGATGCACTATCTCGATGAGGGGCCCAGGGATGCACCCATCGTCCTGATGGTGCATGGAAATCCAACCTGGTCTTTTTACTATCGCAACCTCATCCTTGCATTGCGAGACCGCTATCGCTGCATCGTGCCCGACCACATTGGCTGCGGTTTATCTGATAAGCCTGCCGATGCCAATTACGCCTATACGCTAAAACAGCGAATCTCCGACCTGACCGCATTGATGAATCATGTACAAAATCCTGGGCAAGTCGGAGCGCCTGTCCACATGGTTGTCCACGACTGGGGTGGCATGATCGGGTTTGGCTGGGCGGTTGAACAACCGGAGCGCATTGCCAGCATGGTGGTTGCCAATACAGCCGCATTTCCACTTCCTGCCGACAAAAAGATGCCGGCCACCCTGTCCCTGGTCCGCAACACGAAACTGGGCTCATTCCTGGTGCGTGGCTTGAACGCGTTTTCCGGCCTGGCATCCTACATTGCATTCAAAAAACCGGTTAGCAAGGAAGTGCGCCAGGCCTACACCGCACCCTATGATTCCTGGGACAACCGGATTGCAACGCTGCGCTTTGTGCAGGATATTCCGCTCGCGCCCGAGGACCCGGGCTATGAAATCGTGCAGTCTACGGAGTTACGTCTGCATCGCTTTGGCAACAAACCCTGCATGCTCGCATGGGGGGAAAAGGATTTCGTATTCGACCTGCATTTCCTGAAAAAATGGAGACAGCTATTCCCTCATGCAGAGGTACACAGCTACCCGGATTGCGGACATTACATCTTTGAAGATGCAGGTCCGGGGCTGGTACAGGCTGTTGGTGATTTCCTGGACAGACAGCATGAGCAACCTGAACCGGCCTGAGACCTGTAACATCGCCTCGGCACTGGTGCACCAGGCTCAGCTCCAGGGCAACAATACCGCCATTCATTACCCGGTCGGAAAGCGCGGTAAACATGTGCAATACCGCTCGGTGACTTACGCGGAACTGAATGAACTATCCGATGACTATGCCCTGGGCCTGATTGAATACGGCATTGGCCGTGGTGTCCGCACAGCCCTGATGCTGACCCCGGGCCTGGACTTTTTTGCGATGTTTTTCGCACTCTTCAAAGCCGGCGCGGTACCCGTTCTGATAGATCCAGGCATTGGTATAAAGCCGCTTAAAACCTGCCTGCAGGAGGCTCGTCCGGAAGCCTTTATCGGCGTTACAAAGGCTCAAATCGCCCGCAAGCTCCTGGGCTGGGCGCCGTCAGCAAAACTGGTCACTTCGGGACCAAGGCTTGCCTGGGGTGGCTTGACCAGCGGGCAGATAAGAAAACTGGGGCAAGCATCTTCCGGCACAGCGCTGGCAGATACCAGGCCAGATGAAATGGCAGCCCTTTTGTTTACCTCGGGCAGCACCGGCATACCAAAGGGTGTGGTATACCGCCACCGGCACTTCATGGCGCAGGTGGAAATGCTGCAAAATACGTTTGCGATCAAGGCCGGCGAGGTTGACCTGCCGACGTTCCCGCCGTTTGCCCTGTTTGACCCGGCCATGGGGATGACCACCGTGGTGCCATACATGGACCCGACACGTCCTGCAAAGGCCGACCCGGCCCTATTGGTGCAAACCATCAAACGCTTTGAAGTCACCAATATATTTGGCTCCCCGGCATTGATGAATGTACTTGGCAGGTATACCGAGGCCCGGGACATTCAGCTGCCCTCGGTGCGCAGAACAATATCCGCCGGTGCCGCCATGCCAATCGCCACCATCCGCCGCCTTCAGAAAGCGCTGAGCAGCGATGCGGAGATCTATACACCTTACGGTGCCACCGAGTGCCTGCCGGTGGCCAGCGTATCCGGATCGGAGTTGAACACGGATGTTGAAAAACGCACCGCTTTGGGGGAAGGCACCTGCATTGGACATGTGGTTCACCCGAACCAGGTCCGCATCATTCCCGTATCCGACAACATCATCGAGTCTTTTGCAGACACCCTGGAGTTACCCATGGGGATTACTGGCGAGATCGTGGTCAATGGCCCAACCTCCACGGATAGCTATTGGCAGCGTGATGAGCAAAC
>CALJWY010000158.1 GCA_937974465.1 uncultured Lysobacterales bacterium
TCGGAGTGCACTGAAGGCAGTAATGTGGACCTCAAAACCCTCTCGGAAATTCGAAACCTTTACAGTGCAGGGCCAAAATACCGGTCCATCTTCCCGGAAAACAAGCAGAAGCAACTCCACCTGTTGATATGGGAGATGTCGGCCCTTCAAGAGGATGCCGGTCAAAAACAGGTCTTGGTCAAATCTTTCGAGCGCTTGACGCGTTTGTATGCGTACCTCAACCGGTTTGTGGAACAGTCAGAAGTTGAGGGGCAGCCAGGATGGTCTTACTCAGGTCCGCCGGACTACCGGCATGAGACGAAAAAAATTCAGCAATGCTTCTCGGCAGCTACTGCATCCATTTCTCAAACACTTGGCTTTGACACGAGTAGTGCACCGGGCACAGCTTCGCCTCCAGCACTGGATTTCGATGCCTGCTCGAAACTGGATTCCGCCAACCCGGCGGCGGCTCAAACAAACCCGCTAAGTACGGGTGAAGTTGAAGCGCAGGCACCTCCTGAGACTGCAGACATTTCGTCCGCTAAACCGGATTTGGAAAATATTGAAGAGTTACTGGGGTTTTCCGACACGGCGGCCACCGCCGAGTAAGAATCAGACAAGCCCTTCCTTATGGCTATTGAGGCTGTTTTATCGATAAGAGGTCGAGGCACGGTTGTTACCGGTGTTTTCTCGCGCGGCACTGTAAAAATTAGTGAAGAGATTGAGATCGTGGGGATCAAGAACACGCAGACTGCAACGGTGGAAGGCGTGGTCACAAAAGTTTCCGATGGCGAATTTGCATATTCTCACTCCCTGGACCGCCAGCGCTCCAGCTGAGAGCTCAACTCGAGAATAAAGCGGATGTCAGCAGAGCCGTGATCCTTCTCTACCAACTATGACTGAATCAGAGTTGGTCGCGAATTGCGCCCACCGGGTGATGCAAATGGATGCCCAGCTTGGATGTGAGTCCCCTTATATGCGTGCTGTGTTGACCAGGTTTAACGGTCAAGTATGGCTACCGTCAGTTTGCTGATACAGATCAAGCTGTTTTCTTCATTGGTGATCCGTGTTTCCCATATATGAGTGCTTCTGCCGATATGTATGGGGCTAACCCGTCCATAAACATACCCGCTGCTTATCGACTTGATGTGGTTGGCATTGATTTCCAGGCCTACTGGGTATTGCTTGTCCAAATCCAGTAGCACTGCCGCTGCCTGGCTGCCGAGGGTCTCCGAGAGAACCAGCGATGCTCCTCCATGGAGGATATTGTAGGGTTGTACGGTGCGCTTATCGACAGGCATCCTGGCAACCAGGTAATCACAGCCAATGTCTGTAAATTCAATACCTATATGGCTCGCCAGGGTGTTTTCGTTGACCGTATTCAAACGCTCCAATGTTAATTCTTTTGGGAATATGTTTGAACTCACGACGCTCAATCCAACAACCGCCATTGAATCAGGAAATAGGCCCAACTTGCCAACAGCAACAACCACGGAACCCACGCCGACCGGAGTGCGGATTTCTTAGTCTGAACATCCTGTAACCGTTCAGCTTGCGGCTGTGTGGGTTTTGCTTCCTTTTGTGCTTTTTTACGCAGCTTGTCTCTTTCACGCGACTTGGCTTTCTCACGTTTCCTGAATTCCGTAATACCCTTTTCAATCCCCTGGGCAATGAGTTTTGTCTGTTCCTTCTTTTGGCCCGGTCGTTGAGTTCCCCGGGCGATTTTCAATGCTTCTGCACGGGCTTGTTTTGATATCTTTTCGTCGGTCATCTGGTTTCCCGTCATTTTCCCTCATGTTGCAGAAAGCCTACTCGCTTTCGGCAAGTGAGTCGGCCAGCGCAAACAACAAGTCGACATAGCTTTTTTCAATTTCGGCCAGGCCGGCAACTTTTGACCCTTCCGCGGGATGGATTAGCATGTACTCATTGGGCCCGTGGGCGCCCGTCCCATGGCCCAGGCCATTGAATACCAGGGGCAGGCCCAGTCGCTCGGTAAATTGGTAGAAAGGCGCACTTCCCCCGATGCGTGGCATGACGTGATCAATGGTCGCCCACTTGGAGAAAACCCCCATGGCCGCTTGCACCAAAGGTGCGTTTACCGAGGTCTGTGCGGCGGGGTATCCGGATAGTTTGTGAATTTCCACATCGGTGAATCCCTTTAAATCCAGGTGGCTGCGAAGCCTTGCAAACTGACGGTCTGAATCTACGCCCATCGGCAGGCGTGAATCCATTTTTGCCGTCGCGACGTGTGGCAATATGGTCTTTGTGCCTTCACCGGTATAGCCGCCCCAAATTCCGTCTACATTTAGCGTCACGTCATAAAAATAACGCATCAGGACATCGGCCCCCTCCAGGCCATGTGTGAACTGACTCAAACCGAGACCCTGTTTCCACTCTTCACCGGTCCAGTCTTTTGCCAGGGCATTGATCAGCATGGACTCTTCGACCGTGGGTGGTCGTACGTCGTCATAGTAGCCGGGGATCAGGATGGTATTACCGTCATCAGTCGTCATCGAGGCAATTGCTGCAATCAGTCGCTGGGTTGGTGATTCGACGACCGCTTTGAACGAACCGTGAATTTCAGACCGCCCCGGCCCACCCCAGGCACCACCCTTGCTCTTGAGTTCCCAGTAATTAATCCCTTTAACACCCAGCAAGGTCGTCAGCCCACCATTGAGATTCTGTGAATTAAACGGAAACAGCACCCCATCAGCTGTGCTCAAACGGTCCTCGTATGCATCTACCAATTCCGGGTAATGTGGCGAACCCAGTTCTTCTTCACCTTCGGCCAGCACCATCAGGTTAACGGGTAAGCCACCCGTGACCTGGATGATCGATTCAATCGCGTTTAAAAATGCGCGCTCCGGCCCCTTTTGGTTGGTGGCGCCACGGGCCATCATGACACGACCAAATTCCTTGTCGACCAGCTTGCCTTCGAATGGCGGGCTCTCCCAGTCCTCCGGGTTAACCGGTTGCACGTCGTACATCATGTAAATCATCAGCGTGAACGGCGCGCCGGCATCGTAGAAACCCCAGACTCCGGGGTGTCCGGATGTCGGAACCAGCCGGGTTTCAGAAAACCCGATAGCAGCCAGGTCGTCACGTAACATCTCTGCCATTTCAATAACACCAACATCCTGCGCGCTGATCGAGGGTTGCTGGACCCAGCGTTGCAGGTTCTTGAAGTGCGCATCCAGGTTCTTGTCGATGTAGGCATAAACCTTGTCATGACTCCCGGTATAGGTTTTGACCTGGTCCAGGTTGTATGCCTCGGTACTCGAGAGCGAATAGTGCGGGTACACATCACCCGCTGCATCTGCCTCAGCAGCTATTGCAGTGGCTGCCGTGAATACAATCAGTCCGGATATGATTTGAAGACAAGAAGTAGCTATGCGGTTCAAGGCAGATTCTCCTGCTGAATTCGTTTTAATTATGAGGTTGAAGGGTACCAATTCGAATATGAACAAAAAAGTGCTCTGACCCTTTTACGATCCTTTTTGGTTGTTAATTCGATCAAGCTCTTCGGTTTTACGCATCACTTCCCGTGCAGCTTTTTTATAAAAAGGCCGCAATGTTTTTTTCAAATGAACCAGGACTTCCCTTGCAGGGATTTCCTTCAGGCAACTGAAGATGGCCAATGCATATGTGATGTCGTACTGGGACAGGGCATTGCTGCGCTCTACCGCCGGGCCCGAGCAACTCCCACAAGAGCGTATTTTTGCCGTGTTGGCGCTATTGGCCATCATTAAACCAAACCCCATGAAGACAGCAACAACCTCGGTAATATGAGGCCAGTTTTCCACTCCTCCCGGCGGGGGTTCTTTCGACATGCTGCCCAGGTAGTGCGCCAGTACATGGGCATAATCAGCAATTAGAACTTCGGGGTTCCGTAATTGATTGGGGTTATAGGTAACAGGCAGTTGATGAATGACCTCACCCATAGGCATGATCCCTTTGGAACCACGCAATGCTCCCTCGATTTCTATTTTGGGGGCTCTGGCGGGCCTGCCCTCAGCAATACTTGTGAGTTTTGTTGGCCAGTGCCTGAGCCCGGCATGTTCTTTGACCTGGCCGAAGATGAGATTGGCCATGCCATCAGCACTGTTTACGGTACCCGGAAAATGTTGATCAGATGGCGTTACCAGAATGCTCTCATCGTAAAATACACGCGCATCCAGGTTGCGCAGTGCCCAGGCAAATGTATCAAACAACCACAGTGTCGAGCCTTCGTCGAGACAGGTTTTGGGCTTTATTAACTTGGAAAGCATATCTACCTTATCGAAATCAGAACCCGGTCAAAATATTTCACAACCTTGGAGATCATGATAGCACCAGAAAAAATATTTGGGGTCAGAGAAATATTTCGGATCAGAGTGCGCTGACCCTAATTAATGAATAGTTGCCGGACGTGGTGATGTTTTCCAATCACTGCCTATGACTCAAAAGCACCTTTTTAAAGTTAGCGTCGCACTTGAGAAGTTTATTTCACTTATACCCCCCTGAAAAGGATTTAGGGGAATGTAATGAGGGTTGGTTGCGATAAAAAACCACATATTTTCATGGCCAAATTTGTACAACATGATTCAGATTTACACAAAAGCAAGAAGCGTTTGGTAAGCGCTTTCAACCCAATATCAGAGCGTTTTTGACACAAATATTTTCATCAGTAATAAGGTTATGAAAAATCCACTAATAATCATTCGCAACAAGGAAGGTCGAACAGCTATTTTAACTTGAGGCAGCCACCACAGATCCGTTCGTCTTCTCGCCCTACTGGGAGCTTGGTTGAGTGTTGTCCTATCCCTTTCCGCCCAAGCCAGC
>CALJWY010000159.1 GCA_937974465.1 uncultured Lysobacterales bacterium
GAATATGGGTATTGGTGAGTCCCGCCCAGTCAAAGTAAGCCAGGTCCAGCCTGATGTCCTTGGTTGAGCCGCCACCACCAAGTGTCTGGTTGGAAGAAACGGGATCATCACCTCCAGTGGCAAGGCCAAGTCCAACCTCAATATTTGGTGTGACATCGGCAATCAGTGCCGCGCGGGCACGGACCCGGTTGCGGTCGCGATTTGGTTTGCCTTCGATATCGAAGCTCTCAAAGCGATAGCGGAAATCACCTTTCCAGCGCATGCTGTCGGTCCAGTCGGTTTCTGCCGCCTGTTCTTTCACCTCGGCTGCGACGGCAGCGGTTTTTTCAGTAACCTCGGCAACTGCAACAGCAGTTTGCTGGTTATTCTTCAGCATCTCAGCATTGGCGCTAGTCAGGGCGCGGTTTTCTGCTTCAAGGCGATCCAGTCTTTCTGTCAGCGCTGTGAGTTGGGCACGCATGGCAGCGAGTTCGTCGCTTGAAGCCGCTTGTGTGACCACGGGTGCTGACAGTAACAGGGTGCACAATGTGGTTGCGATCAGGTATCGCGAATTTTTGTACATCATTTTGACTATTTCCTTTGCTCGGTATTTTTAGGATAGGGACTATTGGGTTTTGGCCAATTCGCGTTCAGCAACCTTGGCCGGTAACGGAATGTAGCCGTCTTTAACTACAACTTCCTGGCCGGCACGGGACAGAACCAGTTTGATGAATTCCCGGGTCAGGGGCGGCAAGGGTTTACCCGGTGCCTTGTTGATGTAAACGTACAGGAAACGCGCCAGCGGGTAGGTGCCCGAGATCGCGTTTTCAGGGGTGGCTGAAACAAACTCCTTGCCTTCTTCCCGCGACAGTGGAATCGCGCGTACCGAGGAGGTTGTATAGCCAATACCCGAATAACCAATACCGTTGATCGACGCACTAACGGACTGAACGACCGATGCTGAGCCCGGCTGTTCGTTAACGGTGTTCTTGAAATCACCCTTACCCACGGCCTTGCCCTTGAAATAACCAGAGGTGCCGGATACCGAATTGCGCCCGTAGAGCTGAACTTCACGATCGGCCCAGGAGCCACCAAGACCAACATCACCCCAGACATCTATGTTTTTCGCCCCACCGCAAGTGCGGGTGGAAGAGAAAATGGCATCAACCTGCGGAATGGTCAGTCCTTCGACAGGATTGTCCTTGTGGACAAACACAGCCAGGGCGTCGATCGCAACGGCTATCGCGGTTGGCTTGTAGCCGAATTTTTTCTCAAACCCCTCAACTTCCTTGTCTTTCATAAGGCGGCTCATTGGCCCTAAGTTGGAGGTGTTCTCTGCCAACGCCGGCGGTGCAGTGGAAGATCCGGCTGCCTGGATTTGAACATTGACGTTTGGGTAGGTTTTTTTGAACGTCTCAGCCCACAGGGTCATCAGGTTGGCCAGGGTATCTGAGCCAACGCTGGAGAGATTACCGGATACGCCGCTGGTTTTTTGATAAACGGTGAGGTCTTCATCCACCATTACCTTTGCAGTCGCCGGGGTGGCGCCAATCAATACAGCTGAGACCATTAAGGCACGGAAACTAATTTTCATCACAATACTCCTCCAGGAGTTTTATCTTTTTGAGTTCAGGTTCCGGGAAATGGTAACCAACATATATGACAGCTATATGACAGGGCGGGGGGTCTGTTTACGAAGCGCGGATAGCGGTTGATCAAATGGCAGGCGCAGGTGGGCAGTGCCTTATACAGGCAGATTCAAGCCTTTCTCTCGGTTGGAAAAATACAACGAAACTCACTGCCTTTGCCCGGTTCACTGCTGATCTCAAGCCTGGCATCGTGGGTGTTCAGTACATGTTTGACAATGGCGAGCCCGAGACCTGTGCCGCCGGTCTTGCGGTTGCGGTCGTCGCCGACGCGATAAAACCGCTCGGTAAGGCGCGGAATATCCCGGTGAGGTATCCCGATGCCATTGTCTTTTACGGCGCACACCAGGTCTCCATGGGTTTCCTTCCAGGTAACCTGGACGGTGCCTTTGGGCGGGGTATATTTGATGGCGTTGTTAACGAGGTTTTGGAATGCACTTTTGAGATCGGCTTCAACACCCCGCAGCTGGAGGCCGGCTTCGATATTGAATTCTATTTTATGCTGTCCCTGGCTCAGGTCTTCAGCCTGCTCAGCAAGCTGTGTCAACATGGCAGGTATATCGACTTGCGTGGGGCTGTCGTGTTTCTCATCGTCCTGCAGCCGCGACAGTTCAAGCAGGTCTTCCAGCAGGGCATGCATCTGGCGGGCTTGTTTCAACATCCGTTCGATGGCCTGTGGATCGGGTTCACCTTTCTGGGCCTGGATAATTTCCAGGTAACCCAGCAATACCGTTAAAGGGGTCCTTAGTTCGTGGGAAACATTGGCAACCAGGTCGCGTCGCATTCGATCCAGGTTATGCACGTCTGTGATGTCCCTGAGAATGATCAGGCGCTGATTTTTTCTGAACCGAACGGCACTGGCCTGCAGGGTGATGTTGTCATCATTTGGACAGGTGATGTCCAGGGTGGTCTGCACTTTTCCCTGGACTGATAACCATTCGGCAAACGCCGGATCGCGGATCAGGTTGGTAACCGCCTGGCCCCGGTCAATGTTTGGCTGCAGGTCCAGAAGTTGCACCGCAGAATCGTTGAACCAACGGATGACGTCATCCCTGTCAATGACAAGCGTTGCATCCGGAAGTGCATCAGCCATACTCGTGAAATCGTCAATGACCTCCTGGTATTGTCGGCTTCGTTTGCGGTTCTGTTTTTGCAGGGCCGCGATGCGGTCGAAGATATCCGCCCACATACCAAAACTTTCGGGCGGATCCATGTCCCATATTTGTAACCATTTATACAAACGTATGCTGTTGAATACCTGCCATGCCAGGTATAGCAGCAGGAATATGCCGGGCACCAGGACAAGGTACCCGGACCACCAACCGATCAGCAGCGCCGCTGAGATACCGGTGGCGAGGCGCGTCAAGTGGAGTTTCCAGTTCAATTTGAGCATGGTTTTCAGTAAGATGAATTCAGCGTGAATCTACTGAAAAAATCAGCCTATACCCACTGAAAATCTATAGCCATGGCTGCGAACGGTCTGGATATAGTGATCGAGATTTGCCACCTGCAATACTCTTCTCAGGCGCCTTATCTGGACATCCACGGTGCGCTCTTCCAGGTATACATTGGTGCCCCACACATGATCGAGTAGCTGTGAGCGGCTGTAGGACCGGTTGGCATGGGTCATGAAAAACTCGAGTAGACGGTATTCCGTGGGCCCGATATGCGCGGGCTTCTGGTCGAGGCAAAGTTGGCGTGATTCAGTGTCAATGGTGATGGAGCCGAGCGTGATTTTGCCGTCAACGCCACCAGGGCCAGCCCTGCGCAACAGCGCGTTTATCCTGGCGACCAATTCCCGCGGTGAGAAGGGCTTGATGATGTAATCATCTGCACCGGTGTTCAAGCCGGTGACCTTGTCATCCTCCGATACCCTGGCGGTCAGCATGATAATCGGAATTTCGGCGGTGACCGGGTTCTTGCGCAGGCGACGGATCAGTTCGGGTCCGCTCATATTTGGCATCATCCAGTCGAGCAACAGGATGTCCGGCGCTGCTTCATTGATCTTGATCAGTGCTTCCTGGCCACTTTGGGCACAACGCACTGCCATACCGGACTTGCCAAGACCAAACTGGATCATCTCCAGTATGGCTGATTCGTCATCAACCACCAGTACGCTTATCTGCTTGTCACCCATAAGCCTTCCAGCTGATTTGAACTGAGGATGTAAGGTCTCATTTCACCCATTATAAGGCGCTATATGACAGTTTGATGACAATTACGCGGATACCTTCACGTACAGGAGCTGTGCTAATCGTCTTCCACGGTTTGTTCGATACGCAATTCCATCAAGCGGGCATCAACCCTGGCGCGCTGGTAGTAATCGAGGTCCGCACGACGCTCCAGGCTTTCCAGCTGGGTGATAGCCTCCTCGGTTCCACCCCGTTGATAATAAGACTCAGCAATGGCTTCTGTTGCCCTTATGTCCTCCCCGGCAAGATTGGCTGCCTGGGCATAAAGTGCATACAGGGTAGGATCGTTTTTCCTTGTGACAAGCTGTTGTCTGAGTATGACGCTGGCAGTTTCTGCCAGTTCGGGTTTGTGCTGGTCGAGCAATGCCTTGCCATACTCAATCGCAATGGCCTGGTTACCCGGGAAGCTGTGGTAAAGGTCGGCGAAAGCCTTGATGGCCTGGTCGTGCTGGCCCCTGGCCAGTTGAAGATTTGCCATTTGTAATTGAAACGCGAGCCTGGATGGCTCTTTCTCCAGTAGCCGACTGAGAATGGTCTCGGCCTCGTCGTACTCTGCATTTTTCTGTTTTGCGATCGCCAGACCATAGAGATGGCCGTTTTCTCTCGCTTCCGTCAGTGATTTTTCAAGTTCGGAGTTAAAGTGCTTAATGGCCTTGTTCGCGTCTTTCTCAAGCAGCGCCCTTAGCCTCGCCTGGACGATGTAAAACTGCCGCCCTTCGTCTGCTTCAACCGGTGGCAGGTTCTGTATTCGGCTTTCAGCTTCGGCAACCCGGTTTACTGACATGGGATGGGTTCGCAAAAACTCAGGTGGACCTTCACCGTTAGCGCGGTTGGTCTGGCTCATTTTGCCAAAAAAATCAGCCATGCCCTGCGGGTCGTATCCTGCTGCCGCAAGAGTCCTGATGCCAACCCGGTCGGCTTCAACTTCATTGTGGCGCGTAAAATTAATCTGCGCCTGGGCGGCAACGGCTTGCGCGCCCACCACTGCACCGGTCACGATGTTACCATCACCACCACTTGCCAGTATCAGGCCCATCATTGCGAGCATTGCAAGGATATTCATGGTCTTGCCTTTCTCAAATGCGCGATACATGTGGAGTTGCGTGACATGCGCAATCTCATGCGATAGCACGCCCGCTACTTCATCCTGGGTGTCAGCGAGAAGGATCAAGCCACTGTGCAGGGCGATGACGCCTCCGGGTGCTGCAAATGCATTGATGACCAATTGGTCCAGGACGACAAACGTGAACGCAGCCTCGGGTTGATCGCTTCTGGAAGCCAGGTTGTAGCCCATGTCAGAGAAGAAGTCACTGATCAGTGGGTCTTCGACCAGCAGCTCGTAGGCACGCATCTGCCGAATCAGGCTCTCGGCATACTCCCGTTCTTCGGCATTGGATAGAACATCACTGGCAGAATTGCCCAATTCAGGCAGATTGATGCGGTTGGTGTCGGCAATGCTCGACAGACTGATGGTTACAATCAGAATCGAGATTAACAATTGTTTTAAAAAGCCCTGTTTTTGCTTGACCGCTACCATACTTTCCTTGAGACTGACTTCAACGTGTCTGTGACACTGGTTATGTTCATTTGTTCGTTGCCTAACCCTAGTTTACCGTGGATTTCCAATCAGGGAAGGGCTGCTTTGCAGGCTGGCCCTAACCGGGACGCCGGCAACGAGTGAATCATGTTGACTGATACAAGCGTAGCGCACCATGCAAATAAAGATGTATACCAAGGCTTATTGTTCTTTCTGTTTTGCCGCCAAAAATCTGTTGGCAAAACGGGGTCTTGAGTTTGAAGAAATACCCATTACGAATAATCGCTCTGCAGAACAGGAAATGCGGCAATTGACCGGCGGCAGAACCGTTCCGCAAATCATCATTGACGGCAAGCCGATTGGTGGCTACACCGAACTGGTCGAGCTG
>CALJWY010000160.1 GCA_937974465.1 uncultured Lysobacterales bacterium
CATTAACCGTTTGTGCACCCGTGGCATTCAAGGCGCCGGCCAGTCCCTGCATGCTGTGGGTATAGCCATGCATGGTCCAGATACCGTCCTGGTTTGACAGTTGAACGGTCACTTCAGCGAGGTTTTTGTCATTACGCAACACATCGTACACAGCCGTGTAATTCGCTGGAATAACTGGGGATTCGGCTGCCCGGGGTGAGTTAATCGCAAAGGCTGAAAATATTGCGCAAACAGAAATAATTTGTAATCTAATCAAACGTACCATCATTGTTGAGTTGTAAAGGTTGCTCTATTACCTGGCCCTCGTGTAATACCCGGCCCTGGTCATAGTGGACTTTACGACTGCAAAATAGTTCGACGGTTGCAACCACGAGTTTGTGTTCTATCGGGCCCAGCCGTGCTGCCAGGGATGTGGCGTCATCATTTGCAAACACGGGTATTCTTACCTGGGAAATGACCGGGCCCGAGTCAAGACCTGCCGTCACAAAGTGAATGCTGGCACCGGTTTCGCTGTCACCCGACTGGAGGACACGATTGTAGGTATCCAGGCCCTTGTACTTGGGTAACAGGGAGGGGTGTAAGTTGATCATCCGGCCTGAGTAGGCATGTGTAAATTCCTCACCGAGTATACGCATATAGCCTGCCAGGATGACCAGTTCCACCTGCGCTTCCTGCAAGACGTTCATGACTGCCGAATCATGTGCCTGGCGGTCCGGGTAGTCAGCATGGCTGATCACGCTGACGGGAATGCCTGCGTCGACGGCATGGGCAATACCCGGGGCTGCAGCGCGGTTGGAGATAACCTTGGCGATATGCAGTTCAAGCCCCTGTTGGTTTACCGCGTTGATCAGGGCCTTCAGGTTACTGCCGGTACCCGAAATCAAAACGGCAACTTTCAGATGCTGTTTGCTCATGAGCGCAGGAAGTTGACCCGCTGGTCTGCCTGGCCCTGTTCAACCACCCGGCCAAGCCGGTACACAGTCTCACCGGTTTCAGCCAACTGCTGCGTTATGACATCAGCTGTTCCTTCTTGCACCAGCAATACCATGCCTATGCCGCAATTGAAGGTGCGTAACATTTCCTGTTCATCGATGCCGCCATGTGTTTGCAGCCAGCGAAAGACCTCTGGCCATTGCCAGGATGACAGATCGACCTCGATTCCAAGGCCCGGCGGCACAACGCGGATAATGTTCTCGCTGATTCCTCCACCGGTGATATGAGCCAGGCCATCAATGTCATGTTGTGCGAGCAGTGGCAGCAGAGCCTTTACATAGATCCTGGTGGGCGCCAGTAAAGCTTCGCCGACGGTCGTGTCACCCAGGGCAGCCGACGGGTCCTGGCCGGAATGTTCCAGCACCTTTCTGATCAATGAGTAGCCATTTGAGTGGGGGCCGGTTGATTCGAGCCCAAGCAATACATGACCGGCGCTGATGCGGCTGCCGTCGATAAGGTCCGGGCGATCAACCACGCCCACGGCAAACCCGGCAAGATCATATTCGTCACCGTCATACATACCCGGCATCTCGGCCGTCTCTCCACCAATCAAGGCGCACTCCGACTGCCGGCAGCCCTCTGCGATACCTTCGATAACTGCCTGCGCATTGTCGATCTGCAGCTTGCCGGTGGCGTAGTAATCCAGGAAAAACAATGGCTCGGCACCACAGGTCAGTATGTCGTTCACACACATGGCCACTAGGTCTATACCGATGGTGTCGTGGCGCTCAAGACGCCGTGCCAGCATTAACTTGGTTCCAACACCATCTGTTCCGGATACCAGCAATGGCTGCTCGTAGCGCTCGGTGTCGAGCTGGAACAGGCCGCCGAAGCCGCCCAGGCCAGTGACCACGCCATCTCTATTGGTTGATTTGACCGCAGGTTTTATGCGCTCAACCAGTTCATTGCCGGCATCGATGTCGACACCTGCATCCAGGTAGCTCAATCCGGTTGGTTTTTCTGAGTTGGTATTCAATTAAGGGTCCGTTTATTCATATGTGGTGTGCTGGCTGAAAGTATCATTAATTGCGATCCAGTACACTTGTTAACGGTGTCATATGGTATCTTATTAAGGCTCGAAATAACCTAATTTTTCTTACCAGGCCAATGCAGATGATGATAATGCAGATGAAAAGAATGCTGTTTGTATTTTTTATGCTGCAATTGCCTGTTTCGGGTGTTTTGGCGGTCGAGAATCTCTACACTGGTGAGGTTGCCGTAAGCAATCAAAGCGCAGAAGAACGCAGCCAGGTACTACCCGATGCGTTGTTACAGGTTTTGCAGAAGTTGAGCGGGCAACGGGAAATATCTCTTTCCCGGGAACTGGAAGAAGCGTTGGCTGATGCTGAAAGGGCTTTACTGTCGTTTCAGTACAAGAGTGTCGACCGCAGTTACCCCGATGGAACACCGGTGCAGGAGTTGCGCCTTCGTGCTCATTTTATGCAGGCGGAAGTTGACAGGATTGTCCAGCGGATAGGTTTGCCCCGCTGGCAACAGGAAAGACCCGATATACAGCTTTGGGTCGTTATCGACGATGGCCAGAGCCGAAAATTGAAGCCGGTTGAATACGATTATGCATGGCGGTCGGTTGAGGATATTGCGGCTATGCGGGGCTTGCCGGTGAGCTGGCCGGAGCTGGATGAAGAGGAGGCTCAGCTAATCGATATGCGTCTTGTTTGGGGTGGATTTACAGACTACCTGGTTGAGCGTGGCGCACCGGGTGACGGTGTTGCCATTATTGCTGCAAGACGCGAAGGTCCCCTGTGGAGTGTGCGCTGGAACCTGGCAAACTCAGAGGGCAACTGGAGTTGGCGCACCAGCGATCAGCGATTGATGTTTGCGCTCGCGCAGGGTGTTCATGAGATGACAGACAAGCTGGCGTCCACCAACACCATTGCGGCATCAGAGCAAGGCAGTTGGTCGATTGATATCAGTGTCGGTGAAATCAATAGTGCGGAAAATTATGCGGCTTGCCTGGGCTACCTGCAGGGTTTGAGCCTGGTGAATACCGTAGACATTCTTGGCGCAAGCCCGGGGCGGGTTGAATTCCGGCTGACGCTCAATGCTTCTGCAGATTATTTACGCGACATGTTCAACCGTGGTGTCACAATTTTGCCTGCCAGCGCAGGCAGCACCTATGATTATGAGTTCCTGCCACAGTGACGTCTGAATCGCGCAACTGGTCGATTTTGGCACTGCTGGTCGGCACTGGCTGGCTTATCTACCTGCTGGCTCCTGTCATCACGCCATTCGCGATCTCGGCGGTACTGGCTTACTTTGGTGACCCGTTGGTGGATCGATTGGAGGACACCCGGGTTTGGCGCTGGAAAATCGGACGGGTTCTGGCGGTCTGTATCGTGTTTGTCCTGTTGCTGACCTTGTTGACGCTGACCCTGCTGATCATAATTCCAATGCTGGTTGATCAAACCCGCCTGTTCATTGAGCGTCTGCCGGAGTGGATTGAATGGTTTTCCACGACCGCGATGCCCTGGCTGGCCAGCACGGCGGGTATTGAGCTGGAAGGTTTTGACACGGCGCGGTTTTCAGACATGCTGAAGCAATACTGGAAGGAAATCAGCACAGCCGCCTTTAAAGTCGTCGACGTCATATCACGGGGCGGGATGGCGGTAGCAGCCATCCTCACCAACCTGATTCTGATCCCGGTGGTTACGTTTTACCTGCTAAGAGATTGGGACCGCCTGATTAAAGGTATTCATGATCTGTTGCCACGTAGCATGGAGAGTCAAATCTCCCAAATGGCCGGTCAAGTGGATGATGTTCTTGGGGCATTTTTTCGCGGCCAGTTGATAGTCATGCTGGCGCTGGGTGTGATTTATGCAATTGGCCTGTCATTGGTGGGTATTGAGTTTGCGGTTTTGATCGGAATCGGGGCCGGCCTGCTCAGTATCGTGCCCTACCTTGGTTCGATTGTTGGTGTTTTGGTAGCGGCCGGCGCAGCAATTTTTCAGTTTAATGACGTTTTTCATCTGCTCATGGTGCTGTTGGTTTTTGGAATAGGGCAGTCGGCCGAAGGTATGTACCTTACTCCAAAGCTGGTTGGAGACCGTATCGGCTTGCATCCGGTGACCGTGATTTTTGCGGTATTGGCCGGCGGTCAGCTATTTGGTTTCCTGGGAATTTTGTTGGCCCTGCCGGTCGCTGCAGCGCTGAATGTCCTGGTCAGGTACGCTCACCGCAGCTATCGCCAAAGTGAGATATATAATGCTGCGCCAGGTAATAAGCCAGGTAGTGAGCCAGGTAGTGAGACAGACTAGTGGTGTTGTTTTCTCCACAAATTCCATTACCGCTGATGCCCAGAAGGGACAATCGATTCGATAATTTTGTTACGGGTCCAAACGTGGCGATCGTGGAATCCATCAAGCAGATGACGACTGACCCAGGTTCACATGTTTTTTTGTATGGTGACAAGGGCAGTGGCAAGACCCATCTTTTGAATGCGTTATGTATGGAAATGCGTGAGAATATGGGCCGTGCCTTTTACCTGGCACTCAAGCGACTGCCGAAAGATGCCATAGCATCATTGCAGGGACTGGAAAGGCTGGACCTTGTATGTGTCGATGACCTGCATGTGATCGCAGGTGATGAGGCCTGGGAGCAAGCCCTGTTTCATTGCTTTAACCGGATCAGGGAGGCTGGCGGGCGCTTGTTGATCAGCAGTCAACAACCCCTGTCTGAGCTGGATATCAATTTGCCGGATCTCGCTTCCCGTCTGGCCTGGGGATTGCGCTTGCAATTGTTGCCCTTGGAAGACCAGGACAAACTGAAGGTTATAAGCATGCAAAGCGATGCCCTGGGTTTCAGCCTCTCCGAAGAAGTCATGCAGTACCTGCTAAAACATCATGACCGGAGTATGGCTGCGCTGGTTCAAACCGTGGAGCGCCTGCACCAGGCGGCATTGATTAACAAGCGCAGAATAACCATCCCGCTGGCGCGTGAAGTGCTGAGAGCGTCTGAAGCAAAACCGGAGTAGAGAAATGCTAACTAAAAATGAAATCACCCATAACTGGTTACCGCGTTACACGGGTATGCCGCTGGAGTTGTTCGGTAAATATATTCTTGTCACAAATTTTGCAAATTACGTACGCCGGTTTGCCGAGATCTATGGCTGCAAGATTTATGGCGAGGATCGTGCCATGCAGGCGGCTACCAATGCCGATGGCCTGACCATTATCAATTATGGAATCGGGTCGAGTAATGCGGCAACCATTATGGATCTGTTGACTGCAGTTTCGCCTGAAGGGGTGCTGTTTCTTGGCAAGTGCGGTGGACTTAAAAAATCCACCGAAATTGGACATTTCATATTACCAATTGCGGCCATCCGCGGTGAGGGTACCAGCGACGATTACTTCCCCCCCGAGGTTCCTGCCCTGCCATCTTTCAAGCTGCACAAATTCGTATCCGACAAAATACTTGCGCACGGTATGGATTACAGGACGGGCGTGATCTACACGACCAATCGTAGGGTTTGGGAACATGACGAGGCATTTCATAAAAGATTGCATGATATGACCTGTATCGGTATCGACATGGAAACCGCAACCCTGTTTATCGTTGGCCATGCCAATGCCATATCCCATGGCGCATTGCTGCTGGTCTCAGATGTTCCGGTGACACCCGATGGTGTGAAGACTGAAGAGTCTGATAAAAAAGTCACCGCAGACTGGGTGGATCTGCATCTCCAAATTGGAATTGAAGCAATGACGGACCTGGGACAGAAGGGCGAGAAAATAAAACACCTGCGTTATTAAGCGCAAAAAAAAGGGCCGCTTTGCGGCCCTTTTTGGTGGAGCAGGGTAATTATTTAAACGTCATCATGCTGTCGATAAGCAGTCCGTCACCAGTCAGTTTCATTTCGACACGTGAGCGTCCGAGCATGGCCTTGTATGATTGTTCAAATGCTTCGGAAAACTCGTGTACGCCCGACGGATGGTCATCCATGTCAACACCCCATTTCTCAGCGACGCCAGACTGGATTTCAAGCTGTCTGGCCATGTCATAGGATATGGACAGGAATGTGCCATCCTGTTTTGGTTCTGCCGCCATGAAAGCGCCCAGGTCCGACGAGTGTTTTTCACCGACGGAGACGCCAATCGCCTGTTTGCCCATCAAGGCATGCACTTCAAGATCATCAACCTTGATATACATTAACTCGTTCGGGATTTTGACGGGCTCGGATTGGTTGGCCAGATCCAGGGCATCAAATCCGGGAATGAACATGCTTGCGGTTCCTATGAACATTTCAGGTTTGTCCACGTGAAGAGTCACCAGTCCTTCACCCATCGGTAAGCTTGAAGTCGGATCAAAATCATCCAGCCTGACGCGAGCGCCCAGCAGGTTGTTGACCATCGGCGGCATTGGGATATTGAGCTGGTTCACCAGTTCTGTGGCATTTTGATTGAGTTCCGACAGGTTTTGACATTCGAACGGTGCGGTGGTGACTGCCAGGGCTTGCTCAAGGACAAAGCTACGCAGCTTGCCAACCTTCAATGCCAGCGCCGCTGAGAACAGGTAATCACCCTCTTCGGCAGCGGCTACATCAGAGACCAGTGCTGCCAGGTTTCCAGCCAGGGTGTTTTCGATCTCAATCTCATAACGCATGCCAAATTCATTCGCTGTGAGCGCCGTTGTGCCAGCCGTCATTCTTGGCGCTTTCGCTACGATTGATTTGATCTCTTCGATACATACAGGTTCGAGGTCACCGGGACCAAAGTCCATTTCCTGACCAAGATAGCTATATGTCTGGCTATCAGTGTTCAACAGCTCGTCTGCCAGCTTTGAGAGATTCAGATAACCGGATCCGTAGGCTGTATAGCCTTTTTGCTTATTCATGATTGCCAGCGCATTGGTTGATGCCAGGCTCTGCGCAGGCATGTCTTGTCCAAGAAAGGCGGCCAGCAACTTGTCTTCGGCATTTACCGGGAAGACACTCATGGCCAGTTGTGTATCGAGGATAGCAATATAGACACCAACCGGCATATCACCCTCGGAGATACGCCAATAATTTGTGCCATTCAGATTCAATTCGGGGATTTCCCAGCCTGTTTTGGCCTGGATACGACCAATGGCTGCGCGCAGGGCCCCTGCATCATTGATCCCGACACGAATGACGGGGAAAAGACCCGTGGCATAAAAGGCATGGTGTGCCTTCATGCTTATGCCAAGTTTTTCCAGGTTTGCAGTGTTCAGCTCGCCATCCAGTTCATCCAGGATTGCCGCGCCCAGTGTCGCACCCTCGTAATCTTCAAAGTTGCCGGCAGCGTAATCTGCCTGGAATTGCCTGATATGTTCCGACATCACTTCCAGGACTGGCTGGAAGCGGGTCAGGTAAGCATCGACCACGTCTTCGGGAGTGGATTCAAGCGCAGCAAATACATAAGTTGTATCCGCTGGCACATGGGCGAGGAGCGGGTTGGTGTTTGCTTTTACGCTGGTCGTAAGCTCGTCAGCATCCTTGTTGCAGGCGGTCATCAACATAAAAATGCCAGCTAAAAGTGCAATATTTCGGATTAGTTTCATCGTCTCCAGGTCCTATCTATCAGTTATGTGTAGGTGTTATACCACAGTACAACACTAAAGACAACCAAATAATTTGAGAACTGGGCGATATCAAGGTTGTTAGAGAGGTATAAAACCTGCCCGGATAGTGCTGCAGGGAGTCAGCCGCCGCGAAGCGCCTCCAACCGTTCAAGCGTGCCTATATCGTGCCAGTCACCCTTGAAAATTTCGCCGGTTACTTTTTGCTCGCAGGCAGCGGCGCGCAGAAGCGGTACGATTGAAAATCGGCCGGCGGCCGTTTCCTTGAAAAAACGCGGGTGGTAAACACTGATGCCACTAAAGGTATGGCTGGGTGCTTCTTTACTGTTGATATAGCCGCCGAGTAAAGCGAAATCCCCTGCGGGATTGTGGGCAGGGTTTGGCACTAGCACGAGGTGCGCAAAATCGCACTTGATCGCCCTGAGGCGGGCCAGTGGATAGTCGCTGTAGACATCACCATTGATCACAGCAAAGGGTGCGTCACCCAACATGTGCATCGCCTGTTGGATTCCCCCGCCTGTATCCAGGGCGCCGGGGGGCTCAGGGGAATAATGAATGTTCAGTCCCCAGGCGGAACCATCGCCCAGCGAATCCTGGATTATGTCGCCGAGATGGGCGAGGTTAATAACCACCTCGCGAAATCCCGCTGCAGCCAGTTTTTCAAGATGGTGTGCAATCAACGGGCGGCCATGGATCTGCAGCAGTGGCTTGGGTGTCGTATCGGTAAGTGGGCGTAGCCGTTCTCCACGGCCAGCGGCCAGTATCATGGCTCGCATGCGGATTGCTCCATAAATTTCAGCATGTCTGAGAATTCGGGGTAGAGCCCAAGAGTGCTCGTGACATACTGATAAAACCGGGGGATTAACTCCAGGTAGCCATCCTTGCCATCCCGGTAATGTAACCTGGCAAAGATTCCAATAATTTTGATATTACGTTGTAAGCCCATCAGGTCGCAGTCACGCAGCCACTGCTGTGGATCAATGTCCAACTCAAGTTCACGTCTGAAATCCTCTATCCACGCTTCGATCCGGTTTCTTGGCCAAGGGATATAACGATCCCAGACCAGGGAAATGAAATCGTAACTCAAAGGCCCCCTGACCGCGTCCTGGAAATCAATGATGCCGATTCGGTCGTCCCGTGTTTTAAGCAGGTTACAGGAGTGAAAATCGCGGTGCACGAAACCCTGTGGCTGGGCTCGGGCCGATTCAATTACCCGTTGGCAAAAATCTTTCCAAATCGAATCAAACTGTTCGTGGACGGCCTGTTTTCGATGATGACCCAGGTACCAGTCTGGAAACAGGTTCATTTCCGTTTGCAGTTTCCGGGTATCAAACTCCGGCAGTTGATCGGTTTCCACCTTCAGCGCCAGGTCTTTCAGCAAGCTGAACATGGCCGGGAAATGATCATCTGCATTCTGAACACTCAATTGCTCGCGGTACAGGTCATCTCCCAGGTCCTCAATCAGGATAAAACCGTTATGGGTATCTGCTGCAAATATTTCAGGCGCATACAGACCGGCTGAGCGCAATCTGCCGGCGATGTCGAGGAAAGGCCTGATGTCTTCTTTTGGGGGTGGGGCATCCATCAGTATCTTCGGCGCGCCATCAATCCATAGCCTGAAATAGCGTCGAAAGCTGGCATCACCCGCGACACTGTGACTCTCAGATGGCCGGGCGTATCCCTGTTGCTCCAGCCAACTGAATGCCTGGCGGAGACGCGAATCCTGTGTATCTGCTGTACCACTTAAGTCCATGCAGGGGATTCTGCCGGAAAGCGCTCCGGGATGAAATGCCATTTGAGGGGTTTTTAATGTGGACCAATATGGTACTATATGATTTCGAGTATTTATTTTTAAGCAGTTCAGCGCAAACCAATATGCTTCGAATTAGCAAAATGACGGATTATGCCATCATGGTGATGGTTGAATTGAGTACCTGCCGTGGTGAGGTTCTCAGTGCGCAAGCGCTGGCGGATCGTTCGCACCTGGAGCTTCCAACTGTCAGCAAGGTGCTGAAGTTACTGGTAAAGATGGGTCTTGTGGATTCTTACCGAGGTGCTTCCGGCGGCTACAGCCTGGAACGGCAGGCCCACGACATCAGTGTTGCTGAAATTATTGCTGCGATTGAAGGCCCCATCGCAATGACGGAGTGCAGTGTGGAAGAGGGGTTGTGTGCGCAGGAGGCCGTATGTGGCCTGCGCGGTAATTGGCAGCGAATCAGTATCGCAGTTGCAAAGGCGATGGAAGGCGTGTCACTGGCAGAAATGGCCCAGCCCGTTAAACCGGCACATGCACCCTTACACATAACCACGCTGACGACATAAACAGGAATAAAGGAATGAGCGGCGAATCATCAACAATCGACGGCCTGGTGGAACAAAAGTACCAGCACGGCTTTGTTACGGACATCGAATCGGACACCTTGCCACCTGGCTTATCAGAGGACGTCATCCGCGCAATATCAAAGCGTAAAGATGAGCCGGAATGGCTGCTTGAGTGGCGCCTGAAAGCCTATGCCAGTTGGCTTGAAATGGAACAGCCGGACTGGGCTCATTTGAAAATTGATCCCATTGACTTCCAGGCGATTTCCTATTTTTCAGCACCAAAATCGGATAAGGACCGGCCCCAGAGCCTGGATGACGTTGATCCAAAACTTCTTGAAACATATGACAAGCTGGGTGTACCCCTGCATGAACGTGCCCGGTTGGCCGGAGTGGCGGTCGATGCAGTATTTGACTCGGTCTCAGTTGGCACCACGTTCAAGGCAGAACTGCAGAAAGCCGGTGTGATTTTCTGTTCATTCTCCGAGGCGGTAAAGGACCACCCGGAGCTGGTTCAGAAATACCTGGGTTCCGTGGTGCCGCAGCGCGACAATTATTTTGCCGCCTTAAACTGTGCGGTTTTCACTGATGGCAGTTTTGTCTTTATACCAAAGGGTGTTCGCTGCCCGATGGAACTGTCGACCTATTTCCGGATTAACGCAGCGGAAACCGGGCAATTTGAACGGACCCTGATCGTGGCGGAAGAGGGCAGTCATGTCAGCTACCTGGAAGGGTGTACGGCACCCATGCGGGACGAAAATCAACTCCATGCGGCGGTCGTAGAACTGATCGCCCTGGATGATGCGAATATCAAGTATTCAACCGTACAGAACTGGTATCCAGGCGACGAGAACGGCGTGGGCGGTATCTATAACTTTGTTACCAAGCGGGGGGATTGCCGGGGCCCGCGCTCCCGGATTTCATGGACCCAGGTAGAAACCGGTTCTGCCATTACCTGGAAATATCCAAGCTGCATTCTGCGTGGTGACGATTCCGTGGGTGAGTTCTACTCGGTGGCCCTGACCAGTAATTATCAACAGGCTGATACCGGCACCAAGATGATTCATATCGGCCGTAATACACGCAGCAAGATCATTTCAAAAGGCATTTCGGCCATGCAGGGGCAAAATGCGTACCGTGGCCTGGTAAGGGTGACGCCGCGGGCTGAAAACGCGCGTAACTATACACAGTGTGATTCCATGTTGATCGGCAAGAAATGCGGAGCACACACATTCCCCTATATCGAGGTGCGCAATCCAACCGCCAAGGTTGAGCACGAGGCGACAACCTCGAGAATCGGTGAGGACCAGCTGTTTTATTGTTTGCAGCGCGGTATTTCCGAGGAAGATGCCGTCTCCATGATCGTTGACGGTTTCTGCAAACAGGTATTCAAAGAATTGCCGATGGAATTCGCGGTTGAAGCCAAGGCCTTGCTCGAAGTGAGTCTTGAAGGCGCCGTGGGTTAATCAATTTATTCAGAAAGGTATGACGAGATGTTAAAGATCACAAACCTGCATGCAAATGTTGCAGGGAAACCAATTTTGAAGGGCTTGAACCTGGACTTAAAGGCCGGCGAAATTCACGCCATCATGGGCCCCAATGGCGCTGGAAAGAGTACGCTCGGTAATGTGCTGGCGGGACGTGAAGGTTACGAGGTCACCGCGGGTGAAGTGCTGTTCAATGGCAAGAACCTGCTTGAAATGGAACCCGAAGAACGTGCCTGTGAAGGTGTATTCCTGGCCTTTCAGTACCCGGTGGAGATTCCGGGCGTCAACAACACCTATTTTCTGCGTGCCGCACTGAATGCGCAGCGCAAGTACCGCGGCGAAGCGGAACTGGATTCGGCCGGCTTTTTACGGCTGGTTCGCGAAAAGCTGGAAATCCTCCACATTGGTGATGGACTGCTGCACCGCGCGGTCAATGAAGGCTTTTCAGGTGGCGAGAAGAAACGCAATGAAATTTTCCAGATGGCGGTGCTCGAGCCGACACTGGCCATCCTTGACGAGACTGATTCCGGCCTGGATATCGATGCCCTTAAAACTGTTGCCGAAGGTGTCAATCGTTTGCGCTCTGAAGACCGCGGCATGATTGTTGTGACTCATTATCAGCGATTGCTGGAATACATCGTGCCTGACAAGGTCCATGTGCTGGCAGACGGTCAGCTGGTAGCGACTGGTGGGGCCGATCTGGCACTGAAACTGGAAGAACAGGGCTATGCCTGGCTGGATGACGGCGGCATTGCCTCGCTGGATTCCAACAACGCAGAACAGACCTTAAGTCCATGAGCGAATTATCAACACAATTGGCGCAAAGCCTGCCGCCGGATGCAGGCAGCGGCCCCGCATGGGTCAGGGCTTTACGTAAATCCGGCGCCGAACAATTCCGCAGGCATGGCCTGCCAGGCCGCAAGGACGAAGCCTGGAAATACACCCGCCTGGGGCGGCTTGACAAGCGCGAACTGCTGCTACACGCGGACCTTCAGGCACCAGCCAGTTCATCATCACATCCGGAATCACTGGTGGATGCGGGTGTACAAGTGAAAATGCTTGATGGGCAAGTAGCTGCTATTGCCGGCGCGTTGCCGGAAGGCCTGCGTATCTTGTCCCTGGATGACGCCATGGAACAGGGTATTGAAGGCTTGCAGACCCTGCTTGAATCACTTTCGGAAGGACAGACGGGCGGAAGTTCAGCATCCGGCTTTTCAGCCTTGAATACTGCCACCTTGCGCACCGGTGTCGTGATCCATGTGGCCGCTGGAGTCGATGGCGGCAGAGTGTTGCTGAACTGGGCAGCTTTGGCTCATGAAAAGCCATTACTGATCAATTCCCGCGTTTGCCTGGTGGTGCAAAAGGGCGCAAAACTGGAGTTGATTGAACAATTTGAAAGCCCGCATGCAAACACTAGCAATATCGTCGTTCAGGCCGCCTTGCAGGAAGAAGCCGGCTTGCAACATGTTCGGTTTCAACAGGAGTCGGAAGAAACCGTCCTGATTACGCGTACGGAAATGGCGCAGCAAGCCAGCAGTCAATATGACTATTATGGCTTTGATCTGGGCGGCGGGTTGGTACGTCATGATTTGCATGCATCCCTGCTGGGTGCGGACGCACGCACCGCAATTAACGGGGCCTATCTCTTGGATGGTCATCGTCATGTCGACAACCAGGCAAGGGTTGACCACATTGCCCCGGCCTGTCTCAGTGAACAGTATTTCCGCGGTGTTGCCGGAGGCAATGGCAGGGCGGTATTCAATACAGCGGTTCGGGTACATCCCGGCGCTGACGAATCCGAAGCCAGGCAATCCAATGCCAATATCCTGTTATCAGCAAGGGCCGAAGTTGACACCAAGCCGGAGCTTGAGATCTACGCCGACGAGGTGGTTGCCAGTCATGGTGCAACCGTGGGGCAGTTGGATGAACAGGCGGTTTTCTACTTACGCAGTCGCGGATTGAGCGAACAGGATGCCAGGCAATTGCTGACCACTGCATTTTGCCGTTCGGTCAGTGATAAGTTGAGTGATCCGGCTCTCGGTGAGTTGATTTCTCAACGCATGATGGATGTCATGCCGCAGGCCAGTTAAGCGATGAATA
>CALJWY010000161.1 GCA_937974465.1 uncultured Lysobacterales bacterium
GCAGATGGCGGCAGCGGCGCAGTGGACGTGCTGTTGAGGTCATCATGATTGAATTGTTGATATTTTTGCTGGTAACCGGCGCCGTCGTCGCATGGTGGCAGCTGATGCAGGGAAGACAGAAAGCACGCAAGGTGGCAGACCGGGTTTGTGAAAACCATGGACTGCAATTACTCGATGATACCGTTTCACTGAGTTCCATCACCTGGAGCAGGCAAAAACCCGGACCATACATCCTGGTGAATTATGGTTTCGAGTTTGCCACCAATGGCGCCATTCGCAGGCATGGTGAGGCGACCATCGGCTTTCCCGCCTCCCTGATCGTGACGCTGGATATGGTAGACGGTCGACTAATTGAAAAATTCAGGGGCCATTAGCAGGCCCGGCGGCATACCAGCATTCGTAAACCACAATAAAAACTTCCCGTTACCAGGACAATCAAGCTGCCTTTATTAAAAAGCTTATTTCCCTGCAACTCAGTCATCCATCGTGCAATTCATTCAGCTTGAAAAAAGCCAACTATAATTAGATGTAGTCATTAAGCAGAAAAAGACGTTCTAATGATGCCCGCTGACTCGAAATTCAGACTTTCCGTTGTATTGCTTGCGTTGGTGCTGGTTGCTCCATTGATGGCACAGGAAATCAACAAGCCGCCGCGCTTGTTCAGCGACAACGATGAAATGAACGTCACGTTTTCCGGTCCCTGGCGTAGCATCAGGAACAACATCAAAAAGGACGCCCTTTACCCTGCCCAACTGACCTATACCGGTGCTGACGGTAACCAACATACAATCGACGTGGAGGTAACACCGCGCGGAATCAGCCGTCGCGAACGGCTTTGTGATTTCCCGCCTTTGAAGATTTACTTTGATAAGGAAAAAGTGAAACACACCGAGTTCCGGGGTAATAAATCCCTGAAACTGGTGACCTACTGCAACACCCGGAGCAAGTATGAGCAGTATTACATCAAGGAATTCCTGATCTACCGCATCTATAACCTGATCACCGGGTTCAGTTTCAGGGTCAGACCATTGTTTGTCGAATACAAAGACAGTCAAAGCAGTAAATTTTCGACAAGCCGTTTCAGTTTTTTGATTGAAGATCTGGATGATGTCGCCAGGCGCAACAATGTTAATAAACTGGCGATCCCACAAATAAAATACAAAACCCTGGATCCTGTTGAAATCAGCAAGTTTTCATTGTTCCAGTTTATGGTTGGAAACGTGGACTTCTCCTCCGTGAACGGTCCTGAAGGTGACCGTTGCTGTCACAACACCAAGCTGATTGGTGCGCATGATACCCAGGTACCAAGATATAGTATTCCTTATGATTTTGACTCAACCGGACTGGTCGACGCACATTACGCCTACCCACCAGAGGCGCTAAAACTCCGTAATATCCGCCAAAGAAAGTACCGTGGCTTTTGTTTCGCCAACGACCAACTGCCGGATACCATCGCGCTGTTCAATCAAAAAAAGCCGGCAATCCTGGGATTATTTAAAAACGACGTGCGCTTAAATGACAACAACCGTCGGAAAGCCATCAAGTACATCGAAGCTTTCTACAAAATCATTAACGACCCCAGAGAGTTAAAGGCGAAAATTATTGATCAGTGCCGGGGGTCAGCTCTGTAGTTACAGAACCACGTTGATTCATCTCACCGCATTGGTATCTACCAAACCGGATACAGAGGCTTGCAAATATTGTTGTAAAAGAAAGCGCTGTTTGGCAAAAAGCTCAGTACCTGCAGCAGAATTCTCCAGTGGCTTGGACTAGACTGAAAGCAATAAGTCAATCTTGACCTGAACAGACATTGACTCCATCAACCGCTAAGAGGCATCTAAATGAGCGCAATTATCCAATCAGCAAAACAGTTTTTTGAGGCCTGTGAGACAGGACAGGGATGGGAAGCCAGTAAAACATTTTGTTATCCCGATGCGACATTTTCCTCACAAACAAATGCCTTATCCGAGATATCCACACTTGAGGATTACTGTGAGTGGATGAAAAACCTGTTTACGCCCATTCCTGATGGGCATTACGAATTGAAGTTTTTCGGCGCCGATGAAACAGATACATCTGTGGCCGCATTTGCTGTCTTTCATGGTACACAAACAGGACCGGGCGGCCCGGTACCACCGACGCAAAATAAAATTGCTGCTGACTATGTTTACCACATGGTTTTTGACGGTGGACGTATCAGGCACGTGACCAAAATCTGGAATGACGCGATTAGTATGCAGCAATTGGGTTGGAGTTGAAGTCACTCGCAGCAACACTCACATTTGGCCCTAAGCGCAGTTTATGTTTGCACTCACAAGGTGCAAACACCAAGGCTGCAGACCTACTTGACGACCTTCAGTTGTGGCCGCGGTGGTGGATCATCTGACCCATCAACCGGTGGCGGCGATGGATCATCCTGGGCAAACATCATTCCCTGCCCATTCTCACGGGCGTATATGGCAATAACTGCGTCGATGGGAACGTAAATCTGGTGCGGCTTACCCGAAAACCGGGCTTTGAAGTGAATGGCATCATTGTCCAGCTGAAGCTGCTCTGTCGCACTACTGACAATATTCAGTACAACCTTGCCTTTTTGCACCGTATGCTCCGGCACATCCACAGCATCGACTTCGGCGTCGACCAGGATGTGCGGAGTCAGGCCGTTATCAACAATCCACTCATACAATGCACGTAAAAGATAAGGCCGGTTAGTGGTCATTCCTTCCGGTGCAGGGCTCATCGATTTATCCCGGGTTACAGAATATGAGTTCAGGTTACATTCAATACCATTTCACGCTCGGCGCGTGTCAGGCTGGTTTTGAAAGATGGGCGCGATATCAGGCGTTGAATATAGGCCTGCACCGACGAACCCGGCTTACCCAGGTCTATACCGTAAACCGGCAAACGCCAGAATAATGGCGCAAGTGTGCAATCCACCAGGCTCAACTCATCTCCAAGCATAAAATCGGAATGTTTGAACAGGTCGTTGGCGGCAACGATACTTTCCTTGAGCTGCTGACGTGCCTTTTCAGATTTCTTGCCGGTGGTGTTTTCAATCTCTGTCGCCAGTGGATACCAGTCACGAATGACACGGTGATGCACGAGACGCAAACGCGCACGTGAGACCGGATCAACCGGCATCAGCGGCGGATGTGGGTAGCGCTCGTCGAGATAGTCGTTGATCACGCCTGCGTTGTGCAACAACAAGTCACGATCGACCAGGGTTGGTGCCTCGTTGTAGGGGTTCAGCTCAGCAAGATCAGCGGCAGCCGACTCATCGTTGGTGATATCAATGATATCTACGTTGATACCTTTTTCTGCCAATACAAACCGCACCCTGTGACAATGAATGTCACGATCCGAAGAGTAAAGCGCCATGGTAGAGCGGCCTTTAACTACTGCTGTCACAAATTTTCTCCTATTGGCATGATTACCGGTTGTTACCCGTTTTGGGTTTTGAATTAATGAACGTCGCGCCAGTATTCTGCTTTTAACAGGTAGGCAATGAATGTGAAGAACGCGAGGAATAGTATCACCCACACGCCGACACCCTTGCGCTTTAATTTGGCTGGTTCACCGGCATAATCAAGGAATGCCGCGATATCCCGGGCCGTGAGTTTGAATTCTTCCGGTGACTGTGTCCCGGGCGAAGTGATTTTGAAATGGTCAATCACATCCTGGGTAAACCCGCCTGCAGAGGTTTCCTGCCGGTAAATCGGCGTCTGGATACCCTGTAAAGACCACAGTACGTTGGGCATGGAAGCATTTGGCAGATGGGTGTTATTCCAACCGCCACTTTCGTCTTTATAGAAACCCAAAAGGTAAGAATAAATCCAGTCAGCCCCGCGTGAACGGCCGACCAGGGACAGATCAGGTGGAGCTTTTCCAAACCAGGCCTTGGCCTGTTCTGCGTCCATGGCAATGTCCATGGTCTCACCGAACTTGGCATCCGAAAATACCAGGTTTTCCATGACCATTTCCTCACTTAAACCCAGGTCTTCTGACAGGCGGTTATAGCGCATGTAGGCAATTGCGTGGCAACCCAGGCAGTAGTTGACGTACAACTTGGCGCCACGCTGCAAAGAGGCTTTATCGTTGATATTGACACCGGAATGCTCAACGTTCGCTCCGCCTGCGGCCGAAACTGTCATGCTCGTCAGCGGCAGGATACAGGCAGCGATCAATAAATAGGTGGCAAATTTTTTCATCAGTGAGTCACCCGTTCCGGTACCGGTTTTGTTTTAGCGCCCGGACTCATGAAAAACAGCAAAACAAAAAACATGAAGTACACCAGAGTCCAGACCCGCATCTCCCAGGTCTGTGCCGGTGTGCCCTCAGCCATGCCCAGCAGACCAAGACGAACAAAAGCGATCGTAAACATTGCCAGCAACACCTTGTACCAGGTGCCCCGGTAACGGATTGACTTGACCGGAGAGCGGTCAATCCAGGGCAGGAAGAACAGGATCAATACCGATGCGCCCATCATCAACACACCCAGCAATTTATCCGGCACCGCCTTCAATATCGCGTAAAACGGTGTGAAATACCAAACCGGCTTGATGTGCTCAGGCGTCACCAGCGGATTGGCGGGAATGAAATTATCGTGCTCCAGGAATAAACCCCCGGCCTCCGGCCACAGGAACAGGACAAAGGAAAATACGATCAGGAACATACCGACACCGAAAATATCCTTGACCGTGTAATAGGGATGGAAGGGAATACCGTCCAGAGGGTTACCGTCGGCATCCTTGTTCTTTTTGATCTCGATACCGTCCGGATTATTTGACCCGTTTTCCCGTAGCGCAACCAGGTGTAACAACACCAGCCCCAGCAGGGCCAATGGTACAGCGATGATGTGCAAGGCGAAGAATCTGTTCAGGGTTGCATCAGAGATGAAGTAGTCGCCGCGTATCCATTGTGTCAGAGGCTCGCCAATTTTAGGCAGCGCTCCAAAAAGGTTGATGATGACCTGCGCACCCCAGTAGGACATCTGGCCCCACGGCAGGATATAACCGAGAAATGCCTCAGCCATCAGCATGACATAAAGAAACATGCCGAATACCCATAACAGTTCGCGTGGCGCCTTGTGAGAGCCGTACAAAAGGCTGCGGAACATGTGCAGGTAGATCAGGATAAAGAAGAACGAGGCACCGGTGGTGTGCATGTAACGTATCAACCAGCCCCATTCAACGTCACGCATGATGTATTCAACCGACGCAAACGCCTCTGCGGCCGAAGGTTTGTAATGCATCGCCAGCAAAATGCCGGAGAAAATCTGGATTACCAGCACCAACAGGGCCAGCGAACCCATGTAATACCAGAAGTTAAAGTTTTTCGGGGCCATGTACCCCGCCATCGTTGCATTCCAGAACTTGGATACCGGCAGACGGTCGTCAAACCAGTTCAGCAAGGCACCGGCCCCTTTGGAAACACTGCTTGTAAACTTGGCCATTACACTGCTCCGTGCGGACTGACACCGATCATCAAGGTGCGGTCATCCAGAAAACTGTAGGGCGGGATGCGCAGATTTGTTGGCGCAGGCACACCCTTGTACACACGACCGGACAAATCGAACTTGGATTTGTGACACGGGCAGTAAAAACCACCGTTCCAGTTGTCATCAAATGGCTGCGGGCCAACCTGCGGAATCATCTGCGGCACACATCCCAGGTGGGTGCAGTGCATGTTGACGACCAGGTAATCCGGGTTCAACGAACGCTGCTCACCCTCGACATAGGCGGGCTGATCGGCATCGGCGGATTGCGGATCGGCAAGTACATCGTCATTTTTTGTAAGATTAGAGACCATTTCCTGGGTCCGGCGTAACACGCCGATCGTCTGCCCGCGCCACTGTACTTTCAATAACTGGCCTTCTTTCAATTTGCCAATATTGACTTCAACCGGCGCACCTACGGCCTGTGCCTTGGCGCTCGGCATCCACGATTTGATAAATGGTATGGCCGCCAAGCCTACGCCGACACCACCAACAACGGAGGTGGTCGCGACCAGGAACCGGCGTCGCCCCTTGTTCACGTCATCAGATGACATTTAGTTCTCCAACAGAAATAGGCCCCAAGCAAGGACAATTACTTAGTATCAGGAAATTCAAAGTTTTTGGGCTTAAATAAGGATTGAACATCAGGGTGTTTGTAAACTGTGCTTCAATCATCCCGTCTCTCACCCGAACCAATCTATTATTTTACCGAATCGAACCATGCGAAACAAACGATTTGCCGATAGAATTGCAATGCAAGTGCAATGTATCGAACTGACTGTATATTTGAGCGAGCCACAAAGTGGTCATATATGCGGCGTTTTTTTGACGTTATAGTGTGCCAATGACAAAAAGACGCGCAAAAGCAGATGGCTATTTTGTGGCTGGCCGGAAGGGAAGTTCCCAGAATTATTGTGGATTTGATGGAAA
>CALJWY010000162.1 GCA_937974465.1 uncultured Lysobacterales bacterium
TGACACCGCGACCCTTGGTGGCCTCGCATTTGGCCAGACCGTGCTGGCGCGCGCCGTTCAGGCAGCCGGTATTGACTGGGACGAATCAGCAGCCCACTCGGCAGAATACGACACCCTGAAAACGGCAGAACTGTTTTGTTCAATTGTTAATCGCTGGAAGATTTTGACCGGGTTGTAGCCAGAAAGGTACTCACCAGTAGTACTGTCATTCCGGGGCCGCGAATAGCGGGCGCCCAACACACGCTAAAGCACCGTCATCCCGGAATTTGCGGCGCAAATGTCCGGGACCTCTTAACGCTTCCGTTGTGTAGAGCATGGGGCTCTTTTTAAGATCATGGAATACTGATGGAGGTCCCGGGCTCCGCTATTCGCGGCCCCGGGATGACTCTGCTTCTTGGAGGTCCCGGATGCCCGCTATTCGCGGCCCCGGGATGACTTTGCTTGCATGTGTGTTGGGGGCACACCATATCCGCCGCCACCCGGCGTCATAATCGTCAGGACTTGACCGGTGACGGCGTCGAACCTGGTCTTTCCGGGCAACTCCTGACCATCCAGTTGATTGCGGCCACACATGCCCGGGTTCCCGCCCTCCAAACCCCAGGGGGCATGTATCCGGCGTTCGGTTAGCAGTGACACCTCGGCATCTTCGAGAAATTCGTAGCGGCGTACCACGCCATCGCCACCATTAAACTTCCCTGCACCCCCTGAACCACGGCGAATCGCATACTGCTTGATTCTCAGTGGATAATTTAACTCCAGGACTTCCACCGGCGTATTCAGCGTGTTGGTCATATGGCTGTGCCGGGCAGAACGGCCGTTGCCGTTGTGTGCGGCCCCCATTCCTCCTGCCAATGTTTCATAGTAATCCCAGCCGCGTTCTCCACGCTTGCCCATCGCCAGGTTGTTCATGCTGCCCTGGCTGGCTGCCGCCAGCATCGAAGGCAATGCCTGGGCCAGTGCGCCACAGACGACATCGACTATACGACTGCTGGTCTCAACATTACCCGCAGCAACGGCGGCCGGCGGCCGGGCATTGACAACGCAGCCTTCGGGCGCGCAGATTGCTACACCCTGCAGAGCACCATGGCACGCGGGTGTGTGAGCCGGCATCAAGCATCGAAACACGTAAAACACCGCCGCAGCAGTCACCGGCAAAGGACAGTTCAGGTTGCCTTCAACCTGGTCTGCTGTACCGGAAAAATCAACCGTTACGCCGTTTTCGTGCACCTTCACTGCTACGCGGACCGGAATGGCCTGGTGGCCATGACCATCGTCATCAAGGTAGTCTTCAAATTCATAGCAACCCGGAGGGATGCTTGCGAGACTCTGGCTTACCAGGGATTGAGCCCACGCCTGCAGACCACGCTCCTGTTCCTCAAACACTTCCACGGTGAGTGCTGCAACCAACTCACTCAATCGCTCTGCACCCAAAAGATTGGCAGCAACCTGGGCGTTGAAATCACCCATGGATGTGTCCGGACTGGTCAGGCCTTCCAGTATCGTCTGCAAAAATGCTTCATCTATCTCACCCTGCTTCATCAACAGGCTTGGCGGGATCAGGATGCCCTCTTCTTCCAGGCTTCGGCTCACGGGCATGGAACCGGGTGCGTCCGAGCCGATATCTGCATGGTGTGCACGGTTTGCTGCAAAGCCGACCAGTTGAGCGGCAACGAAAACCGGCGCCACCAGCGTAATGTCGGGTAAGTGGGTACCGCCTCGATAGGGGTCATTCAGAATTAACATTTCACCCGGCTGCCAGCGGCGGCTTCCGACAAGGTCAACCATGGCATATGCCATGCTTCCCAGGTGGACGGGTATGTGCGTGGCCTGGCCCAGCAAATGCCCACTGGCATTGAACAACGCGCAGGAATAATCGAGGCGGTCACGTATATTGGGTGAAAAGGCCACCCTGCCCAGCAAGGCGCCCATTTCTTCACAGATTGCGGCTATCCTGCTGGAGAACAGGCCCAGCTCTACACTGTTGGAACCCTGTTTACCCATCCCCTGATTCAGGCAGATCCGCCATAACGGTTTCAAGGTTCAACTCAGCAGCCACACCCAGGGCAGAGGCCAGTTGTGCAGCCCGCGCACGGAGTCCGGCCAGGTTGTCATCGGTAACCGTGACATGACCTATTTTCCGGCCCGCCCTTGGTGTCTTGTGATAATCATTCCAGTGAATGGCAGATTGGGTGGTTTCGTCGAAAATGTGCTGGCTGACACACGCGGGCATCTCGCCGAGCAAATTAAACATTAACGAGAGTGATTCACTGTGGGTATTGCCCAGTGGCAGACCACAAATTGCCAACAGGTGGTTTTCAAATTGCGATGTACAATCGCCATCGATGGTCCAGTGACCCGAATTATGGACCCTTGGTGCGAACTCATTGGCCAGTAACTTACCATCCTTGATAAACAATTCGAGGGCCATGACACCGGTATAGTCAAGATGATCCAGCAAGCGCCGCACCAGGGTTTCGGCATACATCTGCAGTTGAGTGTCAAAGGCCGGCGCCATGCTGACAGCAAGTATTCCGTCACGGTGGAGGTTGCGGGTCAGTGGCCAGTAAACAGTCTGCCCACCTGCTCCCCGTGCGGCAATGATTGAACACTCTGCATCAAAGCTTATAAATCCTTCACAGACCAGTTCATGATCACCAAGCTCCTGCCAGGCACGTTCCAGGTCTTCCTGGAACCTCAGCACCATTTGTCCCTTGCCGTCATAACCAAATCGGCGTGTCTTCAGAACACAGGGTAAACCGATTTCTTCCACGGCTGCGATCAGGTCAGGTCTTGACGAAACCGGATAGAAAGGTGCAACAGGAATACCCAGTTCCTGCATCATGTTTTTTTCACGCAAACGGTCCTGGCTTTTAAACAATGCGCGAGGTGATGGAAACACCGGACACAGGGATTCAATCAGGCTGGCGGAAGATTCGGGCACATTCTCAAAATCGAAGGTGACAACATCGGAGCGCTGTCCCAGGTCCCGCAATGCATCTTCATCGTCCCAGCCAGCACAGATGTGTTCACCAAATTCAGCAGCGCAGGCGTCTTTTGCAGGATCAAGGAATATGAACTTCAGGCCCATGGGCTTGCCGGCCTGGGCAAGCATGCGCGCGAGCTGACCCGCACCCAGAATTCCTACAGTCCTGATCATGCCGGGTCAGGCTGGCCCAGCACTGCATCAGTCCGTGAGCGCCTGAACTCTTCCAGCGCCCTGCGAATCTGCGGGTACTTGATCCCCAGTATCGAGGCGGACAGCAGCGCGGCATTGGTTGCGCCGGCATCTCCAATCGCCAATGTTGCGACCGGAATCCCGGCCGGCATTTGGGCAATGGAAAGCAAGGAATCCATGCCGTTTAAGGCCCGCGATTTAACCGGCACACCCAGCACCGGCAATGTCGTCTTTGCAGCCACCATTCCCGGCAAGTGCGCTGCACCTCCGGCCCCGGCGATGATGACTTCAAGGCCTCGGTCAATGGCGCTACCCGCATACTCAAACATCATGTCGGGCGTACGGTGTGCTGAAACCACCTTGATTTCGTGGGGAATAGCCAGGGCCGCCAGTGTCTCGGCAGCGTGCTGCATGGTATCCCAGTCGGACTGGGAACCCATGATCAGGCCAACCAGTGCTTGTTCGTTTTCCACATTATCTCTCCGGCAGAACAGCAGCTAGTGTACCAGCGTGCCGGTTCTGCCAACAGGGTCGTTCTGCAAATTGCATATGCCTGATACACTAGGTTCAATAAATTTACTGAAATGGATTCAAACATGCCTGTTGATGGAAAACTACTCGAAATTTTGTGCTGCCCGGTGAGTAAAACACCGCTGACCATTCTTTCCAAGGACTTACTGGACAAGGTTAATGCCGCCATTGAAAGCAATGCGGCCCTTTACATTGATAACAGCAAAGTGACCGACACGTTACAGGAAGGCCTGATCACCGAAGACGGCAAAGTCATCTATGCGGTACAGGACGATATTCCGATTTTGCTGGAAGAAAAGGGTATTGGCACCGCCCAGCTAAAAGACTGATCCCTTCACATATTGCGTACACGCAGAGCATCGATGGTTCGTGCATTCAGATTGTGCTTCAGCACCGGTGCTATGCTGCGTTCGGCGCGCCGCATACTCGTCATCAATTGCTGATAGCGTGTGCGGGTGTCGTTGAGCAATGACGCACTGGTTCTGCGCAGGTCAGCACGCGAATATTGGTCCAGTTCCTGAACCCATTCGCTGAACAGGTCCTCGGCGACACTTTCCACTTAATTTATGCACTCGCTAACGTCCCCGGCTTCGGCAACACTGTTTTCATATTCAGCGTTCAACCGGTCATATGTATTTTCAAGGTCGCCACCATCGAAATTCACGGTGGCACGGAATTGCTCCAGTGCTGACGCAAATTGTTCACTGGCATCACCCTGCGCATCGCAGGATTCCTCGACTCGATGCACAGCAAATTTAACTTCGCGTAACCTTCATCCCGGAAATTTCCTGTTAGACTTAAAGAGTTGGTATCTGCGCAATCTGGTAAAGAGATTGAGCAACCAGGTTCATCAAACATGGAGATCAGACCTGTGACTATTGCAAGAACTACCGAAATTACTTCCGCATCTGAAAAGAGCTTTGAAGACGCCATACAGAGAGGTGTCAAGAGATTCTCAAAGACGATTGAAAAAGTTGAAGGTGCCTGGATCAAGGAACAGAAGGTTAAAGTTACCGATGGTGAAGTTTCAGAATACCGGGTCACAATGAAAGTAAGTTTCATTTTGAAAGGCTGAAAAGCTGTTACTTAACTTGTTAAAGGAGAGATAAAATGGCAGGTAAATTTGAATGTTATAAAGACAAAAAAGGTGAATTCCGATTCCGGCTGAAAGCGGGTAACGGAAATACCATTCTGGCCAGCGAGGGTTACAAATCAAAATCCGGCTGCGCTAACGGAATCGAATCTGTCAGGAAGAATGGTATCGACCCTGACCGGTTTGTTAAAAAGCAGACGGCTGCCGGAAATTACCGTTTCAGCCTGACCGCCAAGAACAAGCAGATTATCGGAACCAGTCAGAATTACAAGACCGCATCCGGTTGCAACAATGGCATAAAAAGCGTTGGCAGATCTGCACCTGATGCTGCAGTTGTTGACGTAGATTAATTTACAGAATTTTGTGAGTTAACTATGCAGCCACGGTCTCCCACCGTGGCTGTTTTTTTGGGAAGCAGAATTACAAGGGGGATAAAACGTGGATTTACTTAAGCTGCTCGATAGCGCCGGTGGTGCCAAAAGCCTCGGCAAACTGGCCGGCAACCTCGGAATTGATAGCGCCAGGGCCGGCGATCTTGTGGGCGCGTTGGCTCCTTCACTGATGGGCGCCATGCAAAAACAGACCAGTTCTGAATCCGTCCTTTCGGGGTTTAAAAGTGCATTGCAAAACGGCAATCACCAGCAATACCTCAAGGATCCGAACCTGATGTCCTCGGCAGAAGCAGTCGCCGATGGCAACAACATCCTTGGTCATCTTCTTGGCAGTAAGGACGCCAGTCGAAATATTGCTGCGCAGGCGGCCGAGTCAACCGGCATTGATGCCAGTCTGATCAAGCAGGCGCTGCCACTGATAGCCGGCCTGACGATGGGGCTTGTGAGCAAAACCAGTGATTCAGGACAATCACTGGGTGGGTCTTTTGCTGATCTGCTGTCCGGACCCGGCGGCGATGATGGTTTTGGTGTCGACGATGCACTCGACATGGCCAAGAAATTTTTCTAACACCTGGCCCAGGTTTATTCGGTCAGATTAGTTTACCCGGGTTCATGATATTCAGCGGGTCAAACACGGCCTTGATGCCACGCATCCGTTCTATGTCGGCTTTCGAGCGGGTATAGGACAAGTAGGGTTTCTTTAGCAAGCCAATACCATGTTCAGCAGAAATACTTCCGTTGTAACTGCGGGTAAGTGAGAACACATCCGGGTTGACACGCCCGCAAATGTCCTCGAATTTTTCCACCGGCATATTCTCCGGCTTCAGGATATTCATGTGTAAATTACCGTCTCCAACATGGCCATACCAGAGCACTTCAAAATCCGGGTAGTGGGAATTAACCAGCTTATCCAGGTCAGCCAGGTATGCCGGTACGTCTGAAATCCTGACCGAAAGGTCGTTCTTGTATGGCGTATACGGCGTAATGGCCTCGGAGATTCCTTCGCGATAGCGCCAAAGGTCTGCCGCCTGCCCCTCACTTTGGCTGATGACACCGTCTTCGACCCAACCGGCCTCAAGGCATTTCTCAAAACATTGCAGTGCCGTATCCTCGACACCCGGCTCGGCGCATTCAAACTCCAGCACCACGTAAAAAGGACTCTCGGTATCCATCGGCGCCGGTAATCCATGTCCTTTTCGAACATATGCCATGGCTGCAGCGGACAGACATTCGAATGCCGACAATACCAGTGTGTCATTGAACAGGCGGAACACGTCCATCATGGCCTCAAGACCGCTCACAGCCAGCAACATGACGTGCGAGGGTGGTGGTGGATCCACCAGCCATAATGTCGCTTCAACAATAAAACCGAGGGTACCTTCGGAGCCGATAAACAGATGCCGCAGGTCATAGCCACTGGCGTTTTTGACCAGGCCATGATTACACTCCAGCAATTCACCCCGGCCATCAATGACTTTCAAACCCGCTACCCGGTCCCTGGTCAGACCATATCGCAAAACCCGAATTCCGCCGGCATTGGTGGCGATATTTCCACCAATCTGAGATGAACCCTCAGCGGCAAAACTCACCGGGTAATACAAACCCTGCTGTGCCGCATACTCCTGGATGCTATGCGTAACCACTCCCGGTTCAACCGTCAGCGTCCGGTTCACAGCGTTGAAGTCCCTGATCTGCCGCATCCGGTCAAATGACACCACCACCTCGGCGGAATCTGCAATCGCACCGCCACTGAGCCCTGTGCGGCCACCCGACGGCACCAGGGCAACCTGGTGTTCAAACGCAACTGCTACCAGGTTCGCGATCTCATCAATGGAGCGTGGGAATACCACGGCAGCCGGATCGGGTTTGCGAAACCTGGTCCAGTCACAGCCATGGCTTTCCAGTATCGCTGGCTCGGTGTTGATTTCCAGCCCCGCGCAATGGGTTTTGAGGATGCTCAAACGCCTGTTTTTCAGTTCTGCAGTCATGTACAAATTCCGGTTGATATGGTGTTACCGTAACGCGACAATTAACCTGGCGATGGAACGGCTGAAACGCATGGACAATTCTGAACGAAATTACTCGCTCGACAAAGGAAAAATAAAATTTCTTTTGCTCGAGGGTATCCACCCGCGGGCCAGGAAGGTCATTGAGGAAGCCGGCTACAGCAATGTCCGCGAGCTGGGCGGGGCTTTGAAAGCCGAAGATCTCCAGCAGGCATTGAAAGGGGTGCACTTCGTGGGCATCCGTTCCCGCACACAACTGGATGCGGCTGCCATCGCGGCAGCTGATCGATTAACGGCCATCGGTTGTTTTTGTATCGGCACCAACCAGGTAGACCTGGAAGCCGCGGAACGTGCCGGAAGCCCCGTATTTAACGCACCATTCGCCAACACGCGCAGCGTCGCGGAATTATCCATTGCGGAAATCATCATGCTGATGCGTGGCATACCACAGAAAAATGCTGCTGCACACCGGGGCGAGTGGCTCAAGACAGCCAGCGGCTCCACTGAAATACGCGGCAAAACACTGGGGATAGTCGGCTATGGCCACATTGGCTCCCAGTTGGGGATCATCGCCGAGAGCCTGGGAATGCGTGTCATCTTCCAGGACATTGAAAGCAAATTGCCGCTTGGAAACGCCGAGGCCAGGTCCAGCCTGAACGAACTGCTCGGTGAAGCCGATGTTGTCTCCCTGCATGTACCGGACACACCCGAAACACGAAACCTGATGTCTGCAAATGCCATCGGCCAGATGAAAACCGGCAGTTACCTGGTTAATGCATCGCGCGGCACGGTCGTCGATATTGAAGCACTCGCGGAAGCGCTTGATTCCGGCAGGCTTGCCGGTGCGGCTATCGACGTTTTCCCGGTGGAACCCAAGTCCAATAGCGATCGCTTCGTATCACCCCTGGTTGGTATGGACAATGTGCTGCTGACACCACACATTGGCGGAAGCACCCTTGAAGCACAGGAAAACATTGCGATTGAAGTGGCCAGCAAACTGGTTCGTTACAGCGACAATGGCACCACGCGATCGGCGGTTAACTTTCCACAGGTCTCGCTGCCTGATCATGGCGACACACGTCGAATCATGCATATTCATCGCAATGAACCCGGTGTACTGCAGGCAATCAACAAAAGATTCTTTGATGAGACCGTGAATATAGCCGCCCAATACCTGCAGACCACTGGTGGCATAGGCTACGTGGTGATGGACGTGGAATCCGAGCAAGTCAGAGAACTGGTCAAGAAACTGGCCGAGATACCCGCAACGATCCGTACCCGTATTCTGCATTGATCCGGCCTTTTCAACGAAAGCGCCAAAACTGCCTTATAATTAGGGCACTTCCACCCCCTGGCTAAAGGGACGTTTATCCATGTTTGTCAAATCACAGGTCCACTCAATTCTCATACTCATCAGTGCGCTGCTGATTGCTCCGTTGGCGGTATCTGCCGAACCAAGCAAACCGCCAAAACTATTCACAGAAAACAGTGAAATGCAGGTCACCCTGGCGGGCCCATGGCGGTCAGTTAAAAAAGACAAGGCAAAGGACCAACTCTATCCTGCCAGCCTGAGCTATACCGGTGCAGATGGTCAACAACACAGCATTGAGGTGGAGGTCGCACCCCGTGGTCTTACCCGACGCGTAAAAGTATGTGATTTTCCGCCCTTAAAAGTTCACTTTGACAAGAAGAAAACCAAGGGTACGGAGTTCAGGGGAAACAAATCACTGAAACTGGTGACCTACTGTCATACCAACAGAAAATACGAACAGTATTACATCAAGGAATTCCTGACCTACCGGATCTACAACCTGATCACGGATTACAGCTTCAGGGTCAGGCCAATGGTTATCGAATACAAGGACAGCGAATCCAAAGCCTCGCCGTTAACTCGTTTTGGTTTTCTCATCGAAGACCTCGATGATGTAGCCGAACGCAACGACATGGAAAAACTTTCCATCCCGAAAATCTCCTATAAGGATCTGGATGAGGAGACAATCAGTCACTTATCGTTATTCCAGTACATGATCGGTAACCTGGACTGGGCCGCAACCGATGGACCAGAAGAAGACAGTTGTTGCCATAATGCCAAGCTGATTGGTAAAAGCAACGAGGCCATTCCGAAGTACGGAATTCCATATGATTTTGACTCTTCAGGTCTGGTTAATGCGCACTATGCCTTACCACCCGCGGGTCTGAAGATGAGGAATATCCGGCAAAGGCTCTACCGTGGGTTTTGCCCTTCCAACGAAAAAATACCGCACAGCGTGAAAATGTTTAATGAGAAAAAGACCGAGATCCTGGCGCTCTTTGAAACCAATAAACACCTGAATGACAAGTCCCGCAAGGCGGCGCTCGCTTATATCGAAGATTTTTATAAGACGATCAATGACCCAAAACGCCTCAGCAAAGAGATTACTGGCAAATGTCGGGGGAAGGCATCATAGCCGCGATATCCAGTATCTTTTCCTCGGTAACTGGCTCAGTAGCAGCCTCAGCAGCCTGGGTACCTGGCTCGGCAATTACCTCCTCAACAGGAGTCAGCATATCGGCCAGACGGGCCTTGAGTTCAGCATTATTTGAATCGGCTTCAATCACGGCTCGCAGGTAATCTTCACGTCCGTCATTGCGAACGGGTAGCGGAATTCTCTGCTCGCCGTAGATCGCAGTTGCGCCCTTGGCGGTCAACTCAAGGATACCGGTGTGGGCACCATAACTTGCGGCGATACCACTATCATTGGCCACCACGCGCTGATCAAACCGGGGCCAGACGACACCCCCGGTGGGTGTGTGGCCTATGACAATTCTCTTGGCATCGTAACGCTTCAGTATGAGGTCCAGGAGATAGCCAAACTCTTCGGTTTCGTCCTCCTGCGCGAGTCCCCGGTACCATAAGGGGCCCAAGGGGTCGTCAACGATAGAATCCACCTGGGGGTCGTACGTTTTCATTCCGTCCCGGACCTGCTCGGTCAAAGACTGGAGGCTGAACTTGCAGTATTTGCTGCTAATACCGCCGTGCAGGTAA
>CALJWY010000163.1 GCA_937974465.1 uncultured Lysobacterales bacterium
GGTGTTGAGCGGAATGATGTGGAGAGCATTATTGTACCCAGCACCTGGTGGGAAGCAGGCGCTGCCCTCAATGGTCGCTGGGGCTCCGGTTGGGGCTGGGACCTGGCGCTGACCTCAGGTCTGGAAATGCCAACTACTGGCAGCAGTGCATTCCGGGTTCGCAGCGGGCGCCAAAAGGTCGCCAATGCACTGGCCAGCGATGGTGCTGTTACAGGCCGTATTCGGTACCTGGGCATCCCGGGTCTGCAGGCAGCCATGTCGGTTCACTACCAGTTTGATCCTTCGCAGGCCTCTGATGATGGTCTGGATGACGGTACTCTGCTGGAAGCACATATCGACTACAAGCGTAATGGTTTTGGTCTGCGGGCACTCTATGCACACTGGAGTTTCTCGGGTGACGCGGTTGAAGCCGCCGGTGCTGACACGCAGAGCGGTTGGTATATCGAGCCCAGCTACAAACCCACAAAACAGATTGGACTTTACACCCGCTACGAAGAAGTGGATGCGGCACGCGAACAGGATCAATTCAGCCAGTGGGAAGTTGGATTGAATTGGTGGCCAATTGAAAATGTCGTGGTCAAATTCGACTACCGTGAACGCACTCACAACCTCGACAGCGCTAGCGGTCGTGATTTCACGGGCATCGATATCGGCCTTGGGTATCAATTCTAAAAATATGCTCTCTGGATTAAAGAAAAGCCTGGTCGCTTGTTGGCTGGCATTGATAACGACACCGCTTCTGGCGGTGTCTGTCTATGAAACCCAGGCGGAATTTCTTGAGCGGGCTTTCGCCGGAACACCGCCTCAACCGGAAGTCGTGTGGCTGAGCGGTGAGCGCAAATCGACCGTCCATCAATTGCTGGGTCATGACTATCCTGCACTGCGCCTCAGGTATTGGTGCAAAAAAGGCAGCTCCGCCTGGGTTCTCGAAGAGATTGGCAGGGAACTCCCGATTACCGTCGGCGTGGTCATCGACAAGGATTACATCAGGAGTCTGCGAGTGATGACCTACCGGGAAAATCGTGGTGGCGAAGTAGCGACACCCTCTTTTACAGATCAGTTTAATGGCGCCGCATTGCGCGTGGACAATACCTTGAACACCAATATCGACGGTATATCCGGTGCGACCATGTCGGTGCACGCACTGACCCGTTTAGCCAACATGGCACTTTTCCTGCACAACGACACAGGCTGCCACAATGGCGCGTAAGAACGGACGCGCCTCAATGGCCAGACAGTTGCACCGCTCCATGGGCGCCCTCGCGGCCATATTTGTGGTTTTCATGGTATTAAGCGGGCTGGCAATCAATCACTCAGCCGGACTGAGTCTAAAAGAGCAGACTGTCTCGACGTCTTTGCTGCTCGACCATTACGGACTGGAAGCACCACGCGACATAAGGAGCTTTTCCGTGGGTGACGACTGGCTGAGTTTTGCCGGTTCCCAGGTGTACCTGAACGAAAAGAACGTATCCAGCCTCGGTGGTGGCATCGGTGCGGTAGCCAACGAATTTGCAATCGTGGTCGCCGGCACAGATGAATTGCTGATGCTTGATCACCAGGGAACACTGATTGAGCGTATGCCCTGGGAGTTGCCAGGAACAGGTTCAACCGCAGATTCAAGTACAGGTTCAATTGAATCTATCGGTCTGCTGGCGGGCAAGCAGGTGATTGTGGAATCCGCAGGCAACCGCTGGCTGGCCGATGAAGAATTACTGGATTGGCAAAACGCCGAAGAACTCAACACTGAAATTGCCTGGGCAACACCAGCGGTGACACCGGCAGCACTCCGCACCACCATAATCAGCAGCTACCGTGGCGAGGGTCTGAGCATGGAGCGTTTACTGCTGGATTTTCACAGCGGCCGCATTTTTGGGCCCATCGGTGTTCTTATCTATGATCTGTTGGCACTGGCCGTTGGCGGCCTGGCAATCAGCGGCCTGGTGTTCTGGATGCAGGGTCGGCGTAATAATAAAAGCAGCAGGAAGGGTAATCGATCCAAACGCTAGCCAATAGTCATATTGCGCGTGTACCCAGCATCCACGTGACGATATAATCAGTACCAACCCTCACTCGGAAAGCGCTGTCACGCCACGAGCGCAAACGATCCCAATGAGATTAAACCTGTTGAAACTATCCCCGGGCCTGCTGTTTCTTTGCCTGCTGTTTCTTTGCCTGTTGTCAGCTTCTGCCTGGGCAGACTGGCTGCCTGACAACCTGGTTGACCCCACGGATGGCAAGCTTGATGCCAGTGATTACCTGGCCAGCGCGAAGGGCTTTTTACCGGTTCCAATCATCATTACCGAGCCTGCAATCGGCTACGGAATGGGTCTTGCCGTTGCCTATTTCCATGTACCAAAGGAACTCGACCGGGAGCAGCATCCGCACGTTGGACCTCCCAGCATCAGCATAGGGTTTGGGGCAAAAACCGAAAATGGCACCTACCTGTACGGCGGTGGCCATATGGGCGTATGGAAAGATGACCACGTTCGCTATATGGGTGCCCTGGCCAAAATGAATGTCAACATGGCCTTCTATATTAACGGCAGAGAAGGCGGTATTTTCAATGACCTGGGTATCGATTTTAATATTGATGGCAGCTTTCTTGTGCAGAGTGTGAAATTCCGTTTACAGGAATCAAACTGGTGGTTGGGTACTGACTACTTCTACACGACCGCAGAAAACACCTTCAAACTGGGCGAGATTCTGCCCCCCACCATTCCGGATCCCCAGTTTAATTTTGACCTGGGGGCGCTTGGCATATTTGTCGAGTACGATGGCCGCAACACCATATTCACACCCACCAGGGGATTATCGGCAAAGCTCGCCTATTCGAACTTCGATGACAACTGGGGTAGCGATTATGACTATGATAAATTCAAGGCAAGCCTGTTTCATTTCACCCCCTTCGGTGACTTCTCCAGCCTGGGACTCAGGCTTGAAGCTGAGGCTGTCAATGGCGACACGCCATTCTTCGCTTACCCCTTTGTCAGCCTTCGCGGCATTCCCGCCATGCGTTACCAGGGAGAGGACGTTATTGTCGGCGAAGCAGAGTACCTTTGGGGCTTAACGCCTCGCTGGTCGCTGGTTTTATTTGCAGGGGCAGGACGCACTACATCGATCGATGTTTTTAATGAGAGAGGCCAGACCGTCGGTGCGGGTGGTCTGGGTTTTCGTTACCGACTGGCAAGAAAACAAGGCCTGCAGGCAGGCGTCGATGTCGCGCGCGGGCCGGAAGATACCTCCATCTACCTGACCGTCGGTAATGCCTGGTCGTTTTAGCCCAAATCACAAGAAGCCTCCGCCCGAGATTCAAAACTCTGCCAAATGGGAACTTTTCAGAATTTAACCGGCCATAGCATCTGCACAAGCTGAGAGTGTATGATATCCCTATGAAATACGTTCTATTGGCCATATTTGTATTGTTTGCAGCGCAGCCTTTGCAGGCTTCGTACTGCGATATGTGCGATGGTCAGGACAAGGGCAACAACCAGCAAAGCAGTATGCATGACGGTGCCATGACCGATCACGGGAATGATCATGGGCAGGAAATGGATTGCTGCGATTCCGGGCCGGACAGTTCTGACGACGGGTGCAACCCCCTGTCACATTGCGGTGCAAGCACCGGCAGTTTGGCGGTCATTGATGCTGGCACAACAGATTTGCTTTTTAGCACCCAATCAGAACAGATTTTCACAAACTTTACCGGTGTCCTCAGCAGAACCGGCTCTCCGCCCTTCAGACCTCCTATCGCCTGAACACACACATATCGACCACTTTAGTGGTCACTTTCTGATTGTGTTTTAACACGGGCAAAAGCCTGTGGTGTTATGGAGATTGTCATGTACCAGTCTATTGCCAAAATGGCATTTTGCCGCCTGCTCGCGGGCGTATTGTTATGCGGTGTTAATGGCGTATATGCCAGCGGCCTTTCGATTAAAGACGCTGAGCATCTTGCTCTTAAAGATGATATTAAATTCAAAATGATCCAGGCCCGCAGCGCCTCATTGTCAGAGCTCGCTGTAGCCAAAGAATCATTGCCGGACCCACAGTTAAAGCTGGGGTTTGCCAACCTGCCCACCGACAGCTTTAACCTCGGGCAGGAGCCGATGACACAGACCGTAATCGGTGTTCGCCAGATGTTTCCGAGGGGGCAGACCCGCGCGCTGAATACCCAGAAAATCGATGCTTCTGTGGCCAGCAATGATGCAGAGGCCGAAGACCGTCAGCAACAGGTACTGCTCGCCGTGCGGGAATCCTATATCCGCATCTATCTCCAACAACAGAGAAAGGAAATATTGCGCCAATCCCTGGTGGTATTTTCAGACCTGGCAGAGATAACACGGGATTACTACGCCAGCGGTCGTGCCCATCAACAGGATGTGGTGCAAACACAGCTGGAAGTTGCAAAGGTTGAAGAGCGTCTTTCGCGTATCCAACAACTGGAGCATCAGGAGCGCGCGCGGCTGGCAGAGCGAATTGGCGCAGAAGCCTATCGTGAGTTGGACCCCCAATGGCCGGAGATCAGCCAGCCCGAACCCGCACAACAGATTATCGCTGCACTGCCGAACCATCCAAAATTGCGCGCCTGGCAATACCAGGTTGAAAAATCCAGAACCTCGGAAGACATCGCACGGCAAGCCTATAAACCGGGCTTTGCTGTTGATCTCGCCTATGGCGGCCGGGGCGGGCAGAACCCCGATGGCTCAGACCGCACTGATTTTCTGTCGGTGTTTGTAACCATGGATGTCCCGTTATTCACCAAAAATCGTCAGGATCGCATACTGGCATCCAGCATCGCAGATACCACGGCCACCCAGTATGCGCTTGATGATATTTATCGTTCCATGAAAGCCCGCGTGGAGGAATACAGCACAACACTGGCAAACGAACATGAGAGGCTTGGGCTATACCAGGACGTATTGCTGCCACAGGCTTCTTTTAATGCCGAGGCTGCTTTTGAAGCCTTCCAGGATGCTATCAATGATCTGACGACACTGATGCGCGCACGCATCGGTGAATACGAGCTCAAACTGAGCCACGCGGCATTGCGTGCTGATGAAATCATCACCCGTGCCCGCCTGTTATACCTGCAGGGAGAAATGTCATGAAACTTTGGAATACGATGCAGGGCAATACAAAAATGCCCGTGATTGCGGCGCTGGTGGTGGGTCTGGCCGGCGGCGTGTTGATCAGCAATTACACGATACTTGGCGAAAAACTGGATTTTGGATTTCCAAATGACGGGCCGGCTGAAAAGGAAATCCTGTACTGGGTGGCGCCGATGGATCCCAACTACCGGCGCGATGAACCGGGCAAATCGCCCATGGGTATGGACCTCGTTCCCGTTTATGCCGAAGACAAACCGGACGAACCGGAAATTTTATACTGGGTGGCGCCGATGGACCCCAACTACCGGCGCGATGAACCGGGCAAATCACCCATGGGTATGGACCTGGTTCCGGTGTATGCAGAGGAGTCCAGCGGAGGTGGTGACAGTAACGCAGTGCGCATCGGACCGATTGTTGAACACAATCTCGGCGTGCGCACCAGCAAGGCTGAAAGACGGTCCCTGTGGCGTAAGATAGAAGCCACCGGCTATATCGGCTATGACGAATCACTGCTTAGCCAGATCAATGTCCGGACCGAGGGTTGGGTACAACGATTGCTGGTTGACTCGGTCGGTGAGCGGGTTACAAAGGGTCAGTTGTTACTGGAGTTCTATTCTCCTGAACTGGTGAACGCACAGAAAGAGTATGTCCAGGCCAAACGACGCAATGAAAGCCGCCTGACTGCCGCTGCGAGAAACAAATTGCTGGCATTGGGAATGGCAACATCCGATATCCAGCGCCTGGACAAGTCCGGCGAGGTCTCTGAGACCATCCAGGTGCTTGCGCCACAGGATGGCATCATCACGCGCCTGAATGTCCAGGAAGGTATCTTTATCAAACCTGCCACCGAGGTTATGAGCCTGGCAGACCTGTCCAGCGTCTGGTTACAGGCCGGGGTTTTTGAGTCTCAGGCCGAGTGGGTGGCCAAGGCACAGTCTGCCGAGGCGCGTCTGAGTTATATGCCGGGCGAGGTATTCAGTGGTCGGGTTGATTTTGTTTACCCGGTACTGGATCCCAAGACCCGTACCCTGCAGGTGCGGTTGCGCTTCGACAACCCCGGTGAACGCATGAAGCCAAACATGTATGCCCGGGTGACCATATTTGGCAAGTCCCATCCCGGTGCCTTGAGCATACCCAAAGAAGCCCTGATTCGCGGTGATCGCTTTGACCGCGTGGTGGTGTCGCTCGGTGATGGCACCTATGTTGTGCGGGAGGTCATCAGTGGTATTGAAAGTGGCGAATGGGTAGAAATCACATCCGGTCTGAAGCCCGGTGATGAAGTTGTAACATCTTCCCAGTTCATGATCGATTCCGAGGCCAGCATGGCCGGCAGCATCCAACGACTGGATGCATCGGGCATGATGGGCAGAGAGACCGATGGCGGTGTGGTTTTCGGCAGTGGTGTCGTTAAAGCCATCGATTCCGGGGCACACCGGATTCGTGTCAGTCACGGCCCCATTGAAGACCTTGGCTGGTCGGCCATGACCATGGAGTTTGATGTTTCACATGATGTGGACCTGGGCGCCATCCAGGTTGGGCAGAATATCCGTTTCTCGCTGCGGCCATCCGAGGTTGGGGATTACGGTATCAGTTTCATCCACCAGTCCGAGGACTCGCCATGATCAGCGCCGTCATCCGCTGGTCGTTGCAGAACCGGTTCCTGGTTCTGTTGCTGACCGCCATCCTGGTAGCCTGGGGTGTGATCGCGATACGCAACACCGCGATCGATGCCCTGCCCGACTTATCCGATGTACAGGTCATTATCAAGACATCCTACCCGGGCCAGGCTCCGCAGGTTGTGGAAGACCAGGTGACATATCCGCTGACGACTGCATTGCTGGCCGTGCCGGGTGCGGTCAACGTACGTGGTTACTCTTTCTTCGGTGACTCCTATGTCTACATTATTTTTGAGGACGGTACCGATCTTTACTGGGCCCGCTCCAGGGTGCTGGAATACCTGAACCAGGTCGCTGGCAAACTACCGGCGGCCGCCAAACCCGCTTTGGGCCCGGATGCCACCGGCGTGGGCTGGATTTACGAGTACGCCCTGGTTGACCGCAACGGCGGTCATGACCTTGCTCAATTGCGCTCACTGCAGGACTGGTTTCTGAAATTTGAGCTGCAAACGGTACCCGGGGTCTCCGAGGTCGCCACCATCGGCGGCATGGTCAAGCAATACCAGGTTGTCATTGACCCGGATGCCATGCGTGCCCATCAATTGTCGCTGGCGCAGGTACGCAGCGCCATCCAGCGCGGCAACCGCGAGGTTGGAGGCTCTGTGATCGAGATGGGTGAAGCAGAGTACATGGTGCGGTCGACCGGTTACCTGTCATCGATTGAAGACCTGGAAAAAATCCCCCTGAGTGTGAATGATAAAGGCACACCGGTGCGCCTCAATGATGTCGCCGAGATACGGCTTGGGCCGCAACTCAGGCGTGGCATTGCCGAACTGAACGGTGAGGGTGAAGTGGTCGGTGGTGTCATCATCATGCGTTTTGGTGAAAATGCGCGTACCACCATCACAAAGGTCAAAAACCGTCTGGCCGAGTTACAGGACAGCCTGCCCGATGGTGTCGAAGTGGTCGAGACTTATAATCGCTCAGCCCTGATCAACCGCTCGGTTGAAACCCTGCAAACCAAGCTGGTGGAAGAAGTCCTGGTGGTGGTGCTGGTGTGCATCCTGTTCCTGTTCCACTTGCGGTCAGCCCTGGTGATTATCATTTCCCTGCCGGTGGGTATTCTGATTGCCTTTATCGTCATGCAGGCACAGGGCCTTAACGCGAATATCATGTCACTTGGAGGTATTGCGATCGCCATCGGCGCGATGGTCGATGCCGCGATTGTAATGATTGAAACCGTCCACAAGAAAATGGAACGGGATGACTATCGGCCGGCAAACCACTGGCAGGTTGTATCGGAAGCAGCCGTGGAAGTGGGCCCACCACTGTTCTTTTCATTATTGATCATTACACTGAGTTTCCTGCCGGTATTTACCTTGCAGGCCCAGGAAGGCCGCATGTTTGCACCGCTGGCATTCACCAAGACTTACTCCATGGCAGCGGCGGCCTTGCTATCGATCACGCTGGTGCCGGTCCTCATGGGTTACTTCATCCGTGGAAAAATAAGACCTGAGCATCAGAACCCGCTAAACCGCTTGATGGTCTGGCTTTATGCGCCGGTCATCAAGGCCGTCACCAGGAAACCCTTCATGGTGTTGATTGTCGCTGCTGGTCTGCTCATCGTGGGCTTATGGCCGGCCACCAAGCTGGGCTCAGAGTTCATGCCCGACCTGAATGAAGGCGACTTGATGTATATGCCGACAACCTTTCCCGGCATCTCCATCGGCAAGGCCCAGCAGTTGCTACAGCAAACCGACAAGCTGATTATGACCGTACCCGAGGTCAAGATGGTGTTTGGCAAGATCGGCCGGGCAGAGACCGCTACCGATCCTGCGCCACTGACCATGATTGAATCGGTGATCCAGCTAAAAGACCCATCCGAGTGGCGGCCGGGTTTCACCATTGAAGACATCAAGAAGGAACTGGACCAGCGCCTGCAAATACCAGGGCTGACCAACGCCTGGGTGTGGCCAATCAAAACCCGCATCGACATGCAGTCCACCGGCATCAAGACGCCGGTGGGTATCAAGGTTGCGGGTGCTGATCTGGATGTCATCCAGCGCATTGGCCAGGATATTGAAAAGGTCTTGATGGATGTGCCCGGAACCGCTTCGGCGTTTTCAGAACGCGTTGCCGGTGGACGCTATGTCACCGTTGATATAGACCGCGAAGCCGCCTCCCGTTATGCGTTGAATATCGATGATATCCAGGACGTGATCAGTACGGCAATTGGCGGCATGAACGTGACTGAAACCGTCGAGGGTCTGCAGCGTTACCCGGTAAACCTGCGCTATCCGCGTTATGTCCGTGATTCGCTGCAGCAGCTGAAAACCCTGCCCATCGTGACACCCGCCGGCCAGCATATCCCGTTGCAGGCAGTGGCGGACCTGCGCGTCGAGGATGGCCCGCCGATGATCAAGAGTGAAAACGCTCGTTTAAATGGCTGGATTTATGTCGACATCAAGGATGTTGACCTCGGCACCTATGTGGATCATGCCCGCCAGGTGGTGGCCGATGAAATCGATTTGCCGGCAGGCTACTCCATTACCTGGTCGGGCCAGTATGAGTACATGCAGCGCGCCAAAGAGCATCTGACCATCGTTATACCCGTCACCAT
>CALJWY010000164.1 GCA_937974465.1 uncultured Lysobacterales bacterium
GGTTGCCCCACGATATCGCCGATGGCGAAAATATTGGGCACATTGGTGCGCATCTGCCGGTCAACAGGGATAAAGCCGCGCTCAGTCACTTCAACTCCGGCTTTTTCCGCGCCTAGCACATTGCCATTGGGTGTTCGGCCGGTTGAAACGAGCACCCGGTCAAAAATCGTATTTTCCGGTATTTTCGAGCCTTCAAAGCTCACCTGCAGGCCATCATCCACGGGCTCGACGGCTGTCACCATCGTATTGACGAAAATCCCTGCGTAACGGCTGCTGATTATCTTTTGTAGTGGTCTGACCAGGTCCTTGTCAGTACCGGGCATCAGCTGGCCGGTCAATTCAACCACGGTGACCTCACTACCCAGACCCTGGTAGACACTGGCCATCTCCAGGCCAATGATTCCGCCGCCAATCACCAATAGACGTTTTGGAATATCGCTCAGTGCCAGTGCACCGGTAGAATCCATCACCCGCGGGTCGTCCCAGGGCAAGCCCGGCAACTTAAAGGGCTGCGAACCGGCCGCGATAATCGCACGGGCAAAACTGACGGTTCTGCCGCCCGCTTCGCTTTCAACCACCATCTCATGTGGGCCAGTGAAGGCCCCATGACCCTGGATCACGGTTACTTCTCGCTGCTTGGCCATCGAAGCCAGACCACCGGTCAGCTTACCAACGACATTTTCTTTCCAGCCACGCAACTTCTCCAGCTCTATTTTCGGTGGTTCAAATACCACGCCGTGATCGGCCATGCCGGCGGCCTGGTCAACAACAGCCGCCGCATGCAACAGCGCCTTTGAAGGGATACAGCCCACATTCAGACACACTCCACCCAAGGCCGGGTAGCGCTCTACCAGGGCCACGCGCAAACCAAGGTCTGCTGCCCTGAAGGCCGCCGTGTAACCACCGGGCCCGGCGCCGAGAACCAGCACATCAAAATCATATTCTATAGAAGGGTCAACACCATCATTCGGCTCAGAGGCATGCTGTTCAGATGCACCCGTTTCAGGAACCTGCCCTGGTACCTGTTGTGCCTGTGCCGGCTCAGCCAGTGCTGGTGCAGGGGCATCATTGGATGCAGGTGGATCTTCCCTGGCCGCTGCTTCATCTGCATCCAGAACGGCCACCAGGGCATGCTCTGATACGAGGTCGCCTTCGGCAACATTCAGCGTACGGATGACACCCGCCGCGGGCGATGGAATTTCCATCACGGCCTTGTCACTCTCCAGTGTCACCAGTGACTCTTCCGCGTCCACCCGATCGCCGGCCTTGACCAATACCTCAACCACCGGAATATCAGAAAAATCACCGATATCAGGCACGCGGATTTCAATCGTATTACTCATCGATTAATACCATTTGTTCCTGCCTGATGACCAGCTGGCCATCCTGTTGTTGCAGGTTGTAGTGTTTAAGAAAACTCATACCAAGCAATATCCCGTTAAATTCACCACTGGTGATCGTCGCCCTTACATTGTTCCGCCGTAGTCCGCCGACATTGACTTCATCCAGCCGCGTCATCCAGGCAGGAGACGGCCCGGCGGCCGTCATGACCTGTACCTTCGGACCAAACTCCAGGCCGATTGACCGGGCAAGCGATGCCGGCAATGCGACATCTGTCGCACCCGTATCGACCAGGAAACTCACCGCAAAACCGTTAATTTCGCCTTCCGCCTGGTAATGACCACTGCGATCCTGCTCCAGCACAATCATGGTTGCGCCGCTTGAATCTACAGAACTCACCATACCGCCGGGGTTATCCAGCATTGAAAATAACAGGTATAGACCACCCAGAAGCCCGATGGACGCCAACCACAACATGCGTCGCCCCAGGCGGGTGTTTGAATTGTTTGCCATACCGACCATCAAAGCAGGCGCCTATAAATCCATACTTTCGTGGTTTTCCAGGCATTCCGCCAGGTAACGAATAAAGCGTGCACCATTTGCACCGTCAATAACCCGGTGATCATAGGACAGGCTGAGTGGCAACATTGTACGAGGCTTAAACGCCTCGCCATCCCACTGCGGACTGACACTGGCCCGGGAAACGCCAAGAATAGCGACTTCCGGTGCATTGATAATGGGTGTGAATGATGTGCCACCTATTCCGCCCAGGCTGGATATTGAAAAACACCCACCCTGCATTTCAACCGGTTTGAGTTTGCCGTCACGTGCCCGCTGGCTGATATCCAACAACTCTGCGGCCAGCTCGAAAATATCTTTCTGGTCACAATCCCGGATCACCGGCACCACCAGTCCATTTGGCGTGTCGACCGCAATACCAATATGAAAATACTTTTTCAGCACCAGGTTCTCACCCGACTCATCGAGTGAGGCGTTGAAGGTTGGGAACTTCTTCAGCGCCGCCACGCTGGCCTTGATCAAAAATACCAGCGGTGTCAGCTTGAAACCCTGTTCCATGGCCTTCGCCGCATTGTCCTTTCTGAATGCTTCCAGGTCGGTTGTATCGGCCAAATCGTTTTGGGTGACATGCGGGATTCTGACCCAGTTGCGGTGCAGGTATGAGCCAGAGATTTTTTGAATCTTCGACAGAGGCTCAAGCTCAATATCTCCATAGCGGCTGAAATTGACTTTTGGCAGTGGCGGCAGCTCAAAACCCAGGCCACTGGATGCTGGCGCGGCAGAACCGGTCATGACGGATTTGACAAACCCGATGACATCCTCGCGGATTATTCGTCCGCCACGGCTGCTGCCGTTGACCCGTGCAAGGTCAACACCCAGTTCGCGGGCAAAACGGCGAATGGCCGGGCTGGCATAGGGTGATTTGCCTGGCAAGGTCCGGCCTGCACCCATTGGTACCGGTGGTGACTGCCTGCTACCGGTTGAGGGTGGTGCAGGACGTGCTGACAGCGCCTGCGGCCTTGGCGGTATTGCAGGCGCTGTAGCAGGAGCTGGCCGGGTGTCTGAAGCCGGCTTGTCTTCAGGCTTTTCGGCCTCCACGGATTCCGCTTCTTGCGACTCTGCGACGTCTTCCGCTTCAACAATGACCACCAGGTCGCCTTCTGAGACAGTATCGCCAAGCAACACCCTTACCTGCTTAACCGTTCCGGCCACGGGGGTTGGGACCTCCATCGTCGCCTTGTCGCTTTCCAGTGTCAGCAGCGATTGTTCTGCATCGACGACATCACCGGCTGCTACCAGCACTTCAATCACCGGTATATCGCTGAAGTCGCCAATATCAGGTACTTTAATTTCAATCTGTTTAGTCACGGCGCGCTACCAGTCCATATTCCATGTTGAATTCATCTTGTCTAAGACCTCAATGGGTTTGGCTTGTCAGGGTCGAGCTCCAAACGGGTCCGCGCCTTCAATAATTCGTCAACTGAAACGACACCTTGTTTGCGCAGAGCGTGCAGGGTCGCATAAACGATATTGTTACGATCCACCTCGAAGAAGCGGCGCAGATTTTCACGCGTATCCGAGCGTCCATATCCATCTGTACCCAGCACGACATAATCCTCCTGCGGCAGGTAAGGCCTGATCTGCTCGGCAAATGCACGTACATAATCACTGGCGGCAATCACCGGCCCTGCATGCCCCTCAAGACACTGGGTAACCCATGGAACCCGCTGGGATCCTTCCGGGTTGAGGCGGTTGTGGCGTGCCGCATCCAGTCCGTCACGCTGTAACTCGGTAAAACTGGTCGCGCTCCAGACGGTCGCGCTGACCGAATAATCACGTTCCAGGATTTCCGCTGCCGCGATAACCTCGCGCAAAATTGCACCGGAGCCGACCAATTGCGCGCTGTGCTGACCGGAGCGCCCCCGCCGAAACAGGTACATGCCCTTGCGAATTCCCTCTTCTGCACCATGTGGCATACCCGGGTGGGTATAGTTTTCATTCATCAGGGTGATGTAAAAATACACGTCCTCCTGTTCCTGGTACATGCGTCTCAGACCTTCCTGCAGGATGACGCTCAGCTCATATCCAAAGGTTGGATCATAGGAAATGCAATTGGGAACCATACTTGAAATGACATGGCTGTTTCCGTCTTCATGCTGCAAACCCTCACCATTGAGAGTGGTGCGGCCTGACGTGCCGCCCAACAGGAAACCACGGGCACGCATATCACCTGCCGCCCACGCGAGGTCACCGATTCTCTGGAATCCGAACATGGAATAGAAGATAAAGAAGGGAATCATCGCCGCATGATTGTTGGCGTAACTGGTGGCGGCCGCAATCCAGGATGACATGGCGCCAGCCTCGGAAATGCCCTCTTGCAGAATCTGTCCACCGGTGTCTTCCTTGTAGAACATCAACTGGTCTGAATCCACCGGTGTGTAAAGCTGGCCCTTGGATGAGTAAATCCCCAACTGACGGAACATCCCCTCCATGCCAAAAGTGCGTGCTTCATCGGCCACGATCGGCACGATATGCTTGGCGATGTTCTTATCCCGCAGCAGCAGGGCCAATGCCCGCACAAACGTCATGGTCGTGCTGATTTCGCGGTCCCCTGTATCCTTCAGAAGAGATTCAAAAATCTCCAGCGAGGGCACCTTCAACACTTCGGAATCAACCCGCCGCTGTGGGAGGTAGCCACCCATGGCTTTGCGGCGTTCACGCATGTATTGGATCTCGACACTGTTTTCGCCGGGATGATAGTAGGGCATCTCGGCAAGATCCTCGTCAAACACCGGCACCTTGAAGCGGTCACGGAATATACGCACTGATTCTTCGTCCATCTTCTTTTGCTGGTGCGAGATATTCAGCGCTTCACCCGAGGTACCCATACCATAACCCTTGACGGTCTTGGCCAACACCACGGTTGGCTGGCCGGTGTGCTGCATGGCAGCAGCGTAGGCGGCATAGATCTTGTGCGAATCATGCCCACCACGGTTAAGCCGCCAGACATCATCATCTGACATATTGGCCACCATCTCTTCAAGCTCAGGATAGGCGCCAAAAAAATGCTCACGGGTATAGGCGCCACCCTTGGCCTTGTAGTTCTGGTACTCGCCGTCGACCACTTCATCCATGCGTTTGCGCAACAAGCCGGATTTGTCCTTGGCCAGCAGCGCATCCCAACGTGAACCCCAAATCACCTTGATGACATTCCAGCGCGCACCGCGGAATACCCCTTCGAGTTCCTGGATGATCTTGCCATTGCCCCGCACCGGGCCGTCGAGACGCTGCAAGTTACAGTTAACCACGAAAATCAGGTTGTCCAAACCTTCCCGGCCCGCCAGTGATATTGCACCAAGCGCTTCAGGTTCATCGGTTTCACCGTCACCGAGGAAACACCACACCTTGCGTTGCGAGGTATCCTCGATTCCGCGGTTGTGCAGGTACTTCAGGAAACGTGCCTGGTAAATGGCCATGATCGGTCCAAGCCCCATTGATACCGTGGGCAATTGCCAGAAATCCGGCATCAACCAGGGATGCGGGTAGGAACTTAAACCCTCACCGTCAACTTCCTGGCGGAATCTGTCCATTTGTTCAGCGCTGACCCGCCCTTCCAGGAATGCCCTTGCGTAAATTCCCGGAGATGAATGCCCCTGGATAAAAACCAGGTCACCGCCACCTTCGTGATCGGGACCTTTGAAGAAATGGTTGAAGCCCACATCGTACAACGACGCCGCGGAGGCAAAACTGGCAATATGGCCACCCAGTTCCCCGCCACGTTTACCGGCACGCAACACCATTGCCAGTGCATTCCACCGGATAATGGCGCGAATACGCCGTTCGACTTCGTAGTCACCAGGCAGCTTTTCACTCTGTTCCGGTGGAATCGTGTTGATATAAGCAGTTGTCGCGCGATACGGAAGGTGTCCGCCTTTGCGACGGGTAAAGTCCACCAATAATTCCAGCAGATAGTGTGCGCGCTCGAGCCCCTCGCGCTCAATGACTGCACGCATGGAATCCAGCCATTCGTCTGTTTCTAAGGGATCAACATCCTGATTCTTTAAAGATGTTTCAACATTCATTCAGGATACCTCTCTCGCTAAAGATTTTTTGTCATTCATAATTATGTGTTTCGAATGCTGGGATGACCGGTACCTTGTCAATGTCGGGTGACGGTGGTCATCCAGTATGTGTTGTTCAGTTTTATGATTCATTTATACCTGTCGATAAGTATAGTCGACTCGCCCGGTAAAACACCGGGCTGGTTTTATATACCTGCTTCAATAATGACAATGATCAGTCAGTGGGACCCTGGACATCCAGGGACGGATTGTATTCCAGGTAGCCATCCTCACCGACCCGGACCAGGCGCATGGAGTTGGTACCACCTTCACTGGCCGTGTGTTCACCCATGGTCATGATGATGCGGTCACCCACCTTGATATGTCCCTGCTGCAACAACAGACGAACACCTTCTACGAGGGTTTCCTCGACATCCGTTCCGTGCGCATCATGAGCAACCGGATACACACCCCTGTACATGGCCATTCTTCGCAAACTGTCGCGGATTGGCGACAATGCAAAAATCGGCACCGGAGAGCGGACACGTGACAACCACTGTGCGGTCGAGCCCGATTCTGTCAGGGCGACAATGGCCTGTACGGAAACATGTGTCGCCATAAACATGGCGGCCATGGCAATGGCCTGGTCGATTCGCTGGAACTGAACATTCAGACGGCTACCATCAAGACGATATTCGTTATGCCGCTCAGCGCCCAGGCATATTCTGTTCATGGCCTCAACCACGAGGTGGGGATGATGGCCAACCGCCGTTTCCGCTGACAACATCACAGCATCTGTGCCGTCAAAAACCGAGTTGGCGACATCCAGAACTTCGGCACGCGTTGGAATCGGGCTTTCCACCATCGATTGCATCATCTGGGTTGCAGTAATCACAACTCGATTTTGCTCCAGCGATTTACTGGTAATCAGTTTTTGCAGGCCAGGCAGTTCCGCATCACCAATTTCAACGCCCAAATCACCGCGCGCGATTAATATGACGTCAGAGGCTGCAATGATCTCTTCAAGATTTTCAATGGCCTCATTCCGTTCAATTTTTGCCACCAGTTTGGCATGGCTGCCGGCTTGCCTTAAACGACGGCGGGCCTCTTGCATATCACTTGCGTTGCGCGGAAAAGATACAGCCATGTAATCGACGTTCATGGCCGCTACATGCGGGATGTCATCGATATCGTGTTCCGCAATGCCAGGTAACGACAGGCCTCCGCCCAAAACATTAATTCCTTTGCGGTTCTTCAGCAAACCACCCGTTTCAACGCGACACATGATGTCTTTCGCTTTGACTTCCAGGACCCGCATGGTAATCAGGCCATCGTCAAGCAACAGCAGGTTTCCTGGCGAAACATCGTCGGCAAGCCCCTTGTAGGTAACCCCAACCCTGGACTGGTTTCCAGGCGCAGGTTCATCCGAGGCATCCAGACAAAATTCATCACCCTCCTGAAGCTCAACCTCACCGTTGACGAAACTTTTAATGCGTATCTTTGGACCCCGCAGATCCGCCAGGATGGCAACCTCTTTTTTTGTTTCCAGCGCGACCTTTCTTACCAATGCCACCATGTTTTCATGTTCAGCATGCGTTCCATGGGAAAGATTAATGCGCAAAACATCGACTCCCGCTTCAAGCAAGGTGCGCAATGATTCCAGGGAATCTGTTGCCGGCCCGAGGGTCGCAATTATTTTTGTACGGCGAATTTGCATTGATAGTGCTCTTGTGAATTCTGAAGGTGGATGATTATAGGCGAAACTCACTGCGTAAAAGCATCTTAAATGATAATCATTTCAAGTTTATGACAATCAGCGAACTTGAGCCTGGCGGTACATGAACACCTTAACGCAGTGACTTTCAATCAATGAATCGCGTTAAAATATCACGCCCCCAAAGAACTGTTGTAAGAAAGCGCTGTGATTTCTGGCGCTCCAGCATATCGGGCTGACCTATGTCTTTAACACAGACCAAAGCTTCAGGGCGGTCACTGCCAATTTTCGAATACCTTTTACCCGCCAGTTCATACTCAAACCAATTGACCATGACCCGGGTACCTGGCAATGCGGCGAACCCTCACGGCCTCATCATTACGACAGATATACCGAGGACTCGCGCTCAGTCTATAATGCCGTGGCTCGATGAAAAAATAAGGCACCGTTCAGCTTGAATAACCGACACCACCAGCGAACTTACTTTCGAAGTTTTCTGCTACATTTCAGACCCAGAACAATCCCGGAGAGAACTCTTCGGCTCTCCTTGACCTGGGGCCTTGGTGGTGCTGCACTGGTGTTGGTGTTTCTGCTTTTTGGCACCGGCCTGATGCTCAAGTTTGTGTATGAACCATTTCCAGACAGGGCCTATGACTCCATTGTTTACCTGAACAATCACGTTCCGTTTGGTCTTCTGACCAGGAATATTCACTGGCTAAGCGCCAATGGCCTGATCATGGTGGCCCTTTTACATCTGCTGCGGGTCTATTACACGGGCGCCTTCCATGCACCCCGGCAGGTAAACTGGTTGATTGGCTTGCTGATACTGGCCGCCGTGGTTTTGTCCAACTTCAGTGGCTACCTGCTTCCCTGGGACCAGGTGGCTTACTGGGCCATCACCATCAGCACATCCATGTTGGATTACATACCCATTGCCGGTGCAGCCATCAAGGAATGGATGCTTGGGGGAACCGAACCGGGGCCTGGAACCCTGGTTAATTTCTACGCCTTCCATACTGCCATCCTGCCGACCATTCTGTTAATTGCGCTTCCCTATCATTTCTGGAAAATTCGCAAAGCAAGAGGCCTGGTAATCCCCAGGTCGGAAGAAGAACAACCCGGCGTTAACGGCGCTCTCGTTGATACCATGCCCCACTTGATTATCCGCGAAGCAGCCATGACCATCCTGGTGCTGGCCACCGTGCTGCTCATCGCAATGTTCTTCAACGCACCATTGACCGAACAGGCCAACCCCGGCCTGAGTCCAAATCCAACCAAGGCCCCCTGGTACTTTATGGGAATCCAGGAAATGCTGATGCACTTCCACCCGGTATTCGCAATCCTTGTCATCCCCCTGACCCTGCTGCTTGGGCTTTGCTGTATTCCATATCTCAGGTACGAAACAGATTCATCGGGAGTCTGGTTTGTATCAGGTAAGGGGCGCGTGCTGGCGCTTTGGGCTTTCATTATCGCGATCGCAACCACAATAGCTGCCGTAGTGGGGGGCGAGATGATGGCATCCAGCCAGGCGATTGGCCCGCCGGACGCGATCAATACGGGACTGGTTCCATTTATGGCCCTGGTAGGAGTTTGTACCGGGTTCTATATCCTTTTGAAGAAAGTGTTCAAAGCAAATAACAACGAAGCGATACAGGCGTTATTTACCCTGTTGATGACGGCTTTCGTAGTATTAACCTGCATCGGTATCTGGTTTCGCGGGACCGGTATGCAGTTGATGTGGGCGGGGTAGTAACATGGAAAAAGAAACTCAATCCCGAAGGGCTTTTCTGAACAAACTATGGACGGTGCTCGGCATCGTCACTTTTGCGGAGCTTGTTGCGGTGGTATCGGGCTTTTTCAAACCCGCGAAACAGGAGGTCGCGAGTGACGATAAAGACATGCTGATAGTTGCTGGCCCGGTTGACAGCTTTGAACCCGGTAGTGTGCAGGCCTTTATTCGCGGGAAATTCTATCTTTCCAGGCTCGAAGACGGCGGCTTCCTGGCCATGTCACGCCATTGCACCCACCTCAGTTGCACTGTGCCGTGGGTTGAAAAAGAAAATCGCTTTATCTGCCCATGTCACTCCTCGGAGTTTGATATTACCGGCGAGGTCATCAACCCCCCGGCGCCCCGCGCACTGGACCTGCACCCGATTGCGATCGAAAACAACATACTCAAGGTGGACACCGGCAAACTCAAGAAACGCTCCAGGTTTGAGGCCAGCCAGGTTACCTATGTGAATACTGTATGAGTAAGCTGACCGACAAAACCACCACCTGGGAATGGGCCGGACTGATTGCTGCACTGGTCATAGTCATTTCCATTCCCGCTTACTATTTCGCATTTGAAAAAAATCGGAGTACGGATGTCGTGGTCGAAGCCAGCCCGACATTTGTCGGCAGCGCAGCCTGTAAAGACTGCCACAACCCCGAGTTTGAACTCTGGCAAGGGTCACATCATGATCTGGCCATGGCTGTTGCCGATAGCGAAACGGTGCTGGGTGATTTCGATGATGCGGAAATCACTGTGCACGATGTCACTTCAAAATTCTTTAAAAAAGATGGCCGGTTTTTTGTACATACCAATGGTCCTGGTGGGGAGATGGGCGATTTTGAAATTACCCACACCTTTGGCTGGTTTCCTCTCCAGCAATACCTTGTGCCATTTCCCGGAGGTCGCCTGCAGACCCTGCCCCTTGCGTGGGATTCTCGGCAAGGAGAGTGGTTCCGCGTACCACCGGTCGAACCTGTGGATCCTGACGACTGGCTGTACTGGACCAACGCCGCACAAAACTGGAACGGTATGTGCGCGCAATGCCACTCTACCAACCTGGAAAAGAACTATGATCTCGAAACCGATAGCTACAATACGACCTGGTCAGATATCAATGTAGGTTGCGAGGCATGCCACGGCCCGGGTTCCAGCCACGTGGACTGGGCGGAGATGTCAGACATGGCCCGCCCACAGGTTGAAAATTTCAAGCTGAACCAGCAGACATCCCACATCACTTCCAGGGAACATGTTGAACTGTGTGCCCCTTGCCATTCACGCAGGGGTTCAATGGGCGATGATGCCCATGCCAAAGCGGACCTGATGGACAACTACCTGCCCAGCCTGTTGACTGAGGACCTTTACTTTGCCGATGGCCAGATCCTGGAAGAGGTATATGTATACGGCTCGTTTACCCAGAGCAAAATGTACCGCCACGACGTGCGTTGCAGCGATTGCCACGAGGTACACTCGATCAAGCTGGTCAAGGAGGGCAACGAGCTTTGCCTGCAATGTCACAGGGCGGCGCAATACGACAGCACCGAACACCATTTCCACAAACAGGAAGGCGAGACCGGGGAACCCATCGTTTCAACCGACGGCCAGGTCCTTTTTGAGGTTGGAGCCGGGTCCCAGTGCGTTCAGTGTCATATGCCCGGCCGCTATTACATGGGTGTTGACTACCGTCCCGACCACAGTTTCAGGATTCCTGACCCGACGCTGAGCGCAAACATCGGCTCGCCGGATGCCTGCCTCCGCTGTCATGTCGACAAGACAGCAGACTGGTCACAGGAGACGGTCAACGACTGGTATGGATCGGGTCAGACCTCGCACTATGGTGACACTCTTGCCAGCGGTCGCCGTGGAGACCCGCAAGCGCTTGAAGAATTAATCCGGCTGGCCGGAGACCCACTGTACCCGGTGATCGTGCGGGCCACGGCCTTGTCTCTGTTGGTGAACTACCCGGGCGAGGCAAGTACCCAGGCGATGCAAATAGCACTGATGGATGAAGAGGCCAGGATGCGCAGGACGGCGGTGGAGTTCATCCAGTCGACCGACCCGCAAACACTGGCAAAACAACTGGCCAACATGTTGTATGACCCGGTCAAGACCGTTCGGATTGAGGCAGCCAGACGTCTTGCCGGAGGCTTACTGGTACACCTGGATAACAGCCGAAAAGCACTGCATAAAAACGTCCTGCAAGAATACGAGACAGCCATGAAGTATTCTGCCGATTTCTCCTTCGCGCGCCACAACCTGGCCAATCTATATTCTGAACTTGGTCGTGGCGAGGACGCCATCGAGCAATTCAAGGCCGCGCTTCGGATCGACAACCAATTCTATCCGGCAAAGGTAAACCTGGCGATCGCATACAACCAACAGGGAAAGAACCAACAGGCGGAAAAACTCCTGCGCGAGGTGATGGCGGAGCAACCTGAGTTGCATGAGGTCGCCTATTCTTTCGGCTTGCTGCTGGTGGAACTGCAAAAATACCGCGAGGCGGTTACTTATCTCGAAAGGGCAGTCAATGGACTACCCGAACGGGCCCGAATCCATTACAACCTCGGATTACTCTATCAGCATTTGCAGAATGCCAGAAGCGCTGAAACTGAGCTCCGGGCCGCGTTGGCGCTGGAGCCGGGCAACCTGGATTTCCAGTATGGTCTTGCGGATCATTACCTGAAAAGAGGTCTGCTCGAACAGGCCAGGCCGATTGCAGAAATGATGGCGTCCCAACACCCGGAAAACCCGATTGGTGGTCAGATGCTGCAGTTCATCCAGAGAAGTACAGGGCGATAAGTAGCTCCGTTTACCCGGTCAAATAGGGTCAACCTGGTTCAGCGACATCGACAAGGATCGATCGGCTTTTTCAGATGCACTTAGAAACACCACCAGTACCCTGACTGGGCAATTCAGTCCATTGGGTGATACGCCTGCCTGAGTGTGAACTTTTAGCTTATGAATGTGCCTGGGGGGAGATAGCGCTAGAATGAGGCATATCCCAACTCTGTTTGTGTGAAAGCCATCAAATGAACCGCAAACTCTCAAGTTTTCATGCCACCATGCTGGCGACAGGTTTACTGCTGCTTCTGCCGGGAGTCTTAGCAGCGGGGGAAACCGAGACCGATTCGGTTCATTGGGCCTATGGTTCGGTTCTGGGTACGGGTTGGTACAAACTGGATGGTGATCGACAAGTCTATGTGTTGAGAATCCCACCTCGTTGGTACTACAGCGATTCCTCCATTGATGAGTCAGGGCAGCGAACACTGGGGGTAGAGTTTCATTTCCCCGTGACATTTGGCCTGCACAAGCTGGATGACATTAGCGATTTTGTTGATATTGAGAACATCGGAACCATGAGTTTCACCCCGGGTGTGGAAATCGAATACCCGATTTCACGGCGCTGGCATCTGCGGGCTTATGGCCACCTGGGCTGGGGTACAGAGAAGGATACCGATGGCAGTGCCTTGATCTATGATGCCGGCCTCAAAAGCAGGTTC
>CALJWY010000165.1 GCA_937974465.1 uncultured Lysobacterales bacterium
CGTACAGACCTTGCGCCAGTTAATCCGCAATGCCAAGAAAGAGGCCCAACTTGGCAAGTCGCCCGTGGCTGCACGCAAGTTGTTTAAATTGTTGCGTGAAGCTGACGAACGAGACCCGCTGCCAACCCTGTCAGGCGGCACCTTCCTGCCCGCGAAAGCGGAGACCCCATAACGCTGGCGTGATGCTCCAGAGGGTACGACACTCTTAAGGAGATCCCGGACAATGCTGCGCATTTCCGGGATGACGGTGCCGGTCACAACCGCTGTCATTGCCGGGATGCCATTACCAAGCTGGCAATTGGTGTTCAAGCCTGGGTACCGCCAACGGTGATGGCGTCGATTCTGAGTGTCGGTTGACCGACCCCCACAGGCACACTTTGACCGTCTTTGCCACACACACCGACGCCTGCATCAAGTTTCAGATCATTACCAACCATGCTCACCCGGGTCATCACTTCCGGGCCGTTGCCGATCAGCGTTGCGCCACGGACAGGACGTGTGACCTTGCCATTCTCAATCAAATAGGCTTCGGACGCAGAAAAGACAAATTTCCCAGACGTAATATCAACCTGGCCACCGGCAAAATTGACGGCGTAAAGACCGCGGTCAACCGAGGCAATGATCTCTCCGGGCTCGTGCTCGCCCGGCAGCATAAACGTGTTGGTCATTCTTGGCATTGGCAGGTGTGTAAACGACTCGCGCCGGCCATTGCCGGTCGGCTCCATGTTCATCAGGCGGGCATTCAGTTTATCCTGCATATATGCAACCAGGATGCCATTCTCGATCAGTACCGTTTGTTGGGTGGCAGTGCCTTCGTCATCCACGCTTAAGGAACCGCGTCGCTGTGGCAAGGTGCCATCATCAACAACTGTTACCCCATCGGCCGCAACCTTCTCACCAATGCGGCCGCTGAAGGCGGAGGTGCCCTTGCGATTGAAATCGCCTTCCAGGCCATGCCCGACAGCCTCGTGTAACAGGACACCGGGCCAACCCGGCCCCAATACAACGGCCATGGTGCCCGCTGGCGCCGCTTCAGCATCAAGGTTTACCAGGGCTTGTCGCACGGCCTCATCAGCAAATTTTTGCCAGGCGTTATCGGCTGTGAGTTGCAGGTAATCAAAACGGCCACCACCGCCATCACTGCCCTGCTCGCGCCGGCCGCCCTGTTCTGCAATGACGGTCACATTCATCCTGACCAACGGGCGTACATCGGCCGCCAGTGAACCATCGGTGGATGCCACCAGGATGGTGTCATGGGTGGCTGCCATACTGACCATGACCTGTTTGACACGCGGGTCCAGCGAGCGGGCATAGGTATCAACCTGCCGCAACAGGTCAACCTTTTCATCGGCCGTCATCGTGTCCATTGGGTCATTGGGCAAATACAAAGCCGTATGGTTTTGCCGCTGCCAGGCCTGCACGGTTCCCTGCGCACCCTGTCTTGCGATGGCGCGCGCAGCGGTAGAGGCCTTCATCAATGAGGGCATAATGATCTCATCAGCGTATGCAAAACCTGTTTTTTCACCGCTGATCGCGCGTATTCCCACACCCTGCTCGACCGCGTGCGTGCCACTCCTGACAAGACCGTCTTCCAGTGACCAAGCTTCGTGGCTGGTATTCTGAAAATACAGATCACCCGCATCCACAGATGGCCCCATCAGGTGATGCAGAACCTTTTCCAGGTCCGTATGGCTTAGTCCACCGGGTGCCAGGAGTTGCTGTTCCGCGAGTTTTAATGCATCAGTCATGTGTAGTTTTTCCCTGTTCGGCATCCCCGTCAGGGTTGCTGTCCGGTTGGCTTTCCGGCTTGCTGTCCGGTTCATTTTCGAGATTCTGCTGGCCTGTTTCCGGTGGCGAGTCAACCGCCGGGTCATCACTGTCTGATTTTTGCCTGGATGGCTTTTCCACCGGCTCCACCGCAGGGTCGGACCACGGACCCTTGATCGTGTAGCGCGCCTCGGTCGCCTCACCCAATGCGTCCCTTAGCAGGGCCTGCAACGCAATACCTGCCGCTGCACCTGCCGGCCCGCCTGCGATGGCGCCTATAACGGGCAATGTCTTGCTGACACCGGGCCGTACAATAAATTCGTAGTCAAAGGTCTGCGCATCAAGATCGGTGTTGCCGATGATTGATATTTCAGCGGCAGTTGAACTCAGGATCAGATCGTCAGTGTAACTGGTACCCTCTTCCAGACGCATGGTTCCCTTGGCTTCATCAAAATGAAAGCCCTCGTCAAAAACATCACGGAAATCCATCGCCAGGCGGCGTGGCAATTCGGTCAGGCTCAACAGGCCCAACATCCTTCCGGCGCCGGGATCGGCCGTTAGTATGTTGCCCTGGATAACACTGATATCCATTTCGCCGTTTAGATCCGCCAACGCAAACGCGGCAGGAGGACCATCCCACCAGGCATCAAAATCGACCACCGTCTGACCACCCTGCATGGCCGAAGATATGTCCATGGCATGCAATACCGTGCCGAGGCTTTCCGAAGTGAGCCGTATATCGAAATCCGAGCGCTCACCCTGCGGGGTACGCAGCCAGTCACCGTGCGCGCTGAATGTGAGGCTTTGTGAATGTGCATCGACGGATTCAAAATGGAAGCCGTCCTCGATAGGATAGCCCTCGATACGGGTCTCTCCCAGGTCCAGTCCGAGATAACTGAATTCTTTGCTGAAAAAGTGCATTTCGGGCAGTTCGGCGGGGTTCGATTCCATCGAAATTCCCTGGGAAACAGGGTCTGGCATAATCAGGCGTTCAAATTCACCGGTCATGCTGTGTGCGCCTTCTTCATTTTTGTAGTATCGGACCATGCCATCGATATCTGTACCATCAAAACTCCCTGTGATCACACCATCCGCAAATTGCATTTCAAGATCGACATCAAAGAAGTAGCGATTAAACATCATGATTTGATCAGCGGAGACTGCGGCAGTGCGAAAGGCAAGTCCATCGGCATTTTCAGACTCTGAGATTCGATCCACCACCACGTCGATCCAGCCATCGAGATCAAACATGGATGTCTTGCCATAAATTCCAAAATAGCCCTGCTCGGGCATCGACTTCACTTTACCGCCCAATTGAATAGCTGCACGTAGCGGGCTGGAATCTTCTTCCGACAACTCCATCTTGAATTGCATGCGGCCCGGCACATCCACCGTCACCAAGCTAGTTTGGGTCCGGATGGGGTAATGGACAAGCATTGGCCAACTCTGCTCACTGGTCTTACCGAATGGCGCCGGCAGGTCAATACTGATTCCCTCCAAGCCACTATAGATGTCGAGCCAGGTTTCACGCTTTTCGCTACCTTCCACCGCCACCACGCTAAGCCCAATATCCCACAGGCTACTGCCACTGGCGCGGCCGAACAGGGACTCACTTTGCAGCAACTGAGCTGGAATAACCTGGTCTACGGGAAGTTCACCGTGCAGGCTGACCCTGAACACTTCATCTGCGTCCCAGTCAGATACAAGTTCCACGTCAACCGGAAAACCCTTGTAAGTGGCGACCATCCCTATGCCCTGCAATCCCTCACTGTGGTATTCCAGCGAGCCATTTATCGCCTCCAGTTCCACACCGGAAACCAGGTCCGTAAACTTGCCGGCCTGGAATTCCACGGAGCCGGAAACCTGTAAGGATTGGGAGTCGTTCCCCAAGCGGGTCAACAAGTGTCCATTGACATCAGAAGGCCCGGTCAGCACAAACTGGTCGGGATCCAATTCCAGGCCTTTCAGCAATGGTGTCTGCTTGAGAAATTTGCTCAGCTGGGGCAGT
>CALJWY010000166.1 GCA_937974465.1 uncultured Lysobacterales bacterium
CCAGTCTCAACGGGATGATCACGTTGCAAGAACTGGAATCCATTATTGGTCGTTTCCTGGGACTTAGTGAGACCCGGAAAGCACTCGCCAATCACCTGGGTTTAAAAACCCTGCAACCTGCCGCATTGGCTACACCCAAAACCATCCAGTTTGGTGAACGACTGCTTGCGGGTTCTATCGGGTCTGCATCCGCGCGGACGGTATTGACAACTGCACTACATCACCAGGGATTGGGCCCTGATGCGGTTATGGAGTTGCTGGACCGGACCTCCCAGGCGGTTCAATTCAATCGCGAACTTCTGGAATCCACGCTGGACAATATGTCGCAGGGGGTCAGCGTGATCGATGATGAGCTATGCCTGGTCGGGTGGAATCGCCGCTATGTCGAGATTATGAATTTTCCCGAAGGCTCATTACATATCGGCAAACCCGTCGAGGAGTTAATCATCCTTAACGCAGAAAGAGGCTTGATTGTTGAACATAGCGATGAGATAAAGAAACGCGTGGAGCATCTGCGCTCAGGTCAGCCGTATCGCGTCGAACGACAATGGATGAATGACAAGGTTTTGGAAATTCGTGGCAATCCAATGCCCGGTGTTGGTTATGTGACAACATTTACCGACATCACACACTTCAAGACCATCGAGCAAGAATTACAACTCATCAATGAAACACTGGAGCAGCGTGTTCAGCACCGAACCGCGGAATTGAGTGCAGTAAACCAGGACCTTGAAGAAGCGAGACTGGCTGCCGAAGAGGCCAACCTCAGTAAGACCCGGTTCCTTGCTGCCGCCAGCCATGACCTGCTACAACCCATGAATGCAGCCAGTCTGTTTGTATCGATACTGCGGCAACACCAGGAAGGCTCCGACGATGAACAGTCGCAACTGGTCAAGCGAATTGATCGCAGCCTGCGGGCCTCAGAACAATTGCTCAGTGCCCTGCTGGACATTTCCAAGCTTGATTCAGGCATGTACGACCCGGAACCAGAGGCCATCCCGGTACCTGAACTGTTTGAACAGCTACGCAGGCGATTTAAGGCCCTGGCGGGGAACCGTGACCTGCTTCTGCGGGTACATCCAACCGATCACCTGATCTATAGCGACCGCAATCTGCTCTACAGAATCCTGCAAAATTTTCTTGCCAACGCAATTCACTACACGGAAACCGGCGGCGTATTGCTGGGCTGCCGTCTTCGCGGTGACCACTTGCGCCTCAGCGTGTGGGACACTGGTGTTGGCATTGCAAATTCAGAGGTCAAAGCTATTTTCCAGGAGTTTCACCGCCTTGATTATGCCCGCCGAAAGGATGAGAAAGGCCTGGGCCTGGGCCTCGCCATCTGTGACCGGATCGCGCGAATGCTGGACCATGATATTGATGTCACCTCAAGGTTGGGCCGCGGCAGTTGCTTCTCGGTGATTGTGCCATTGGCCAAGCCCGGCGACAAACAGCGCTATGAACAACCGTCAACCGTGATTATTGAAGCCACTACATTTCACAATCTAAGCGTGCTTTGCGTCGACAACGAACCGGATATTCTCGAAGCCATGAATCTCTTGCTCGACCGTTGGGGCTGCCCTACTGTGTTACTTGCGGAAACCCAGGCCCAGGCTGCACGGCAAGTGCTAACCCATGGCGCTCCTGATATCGTACTGGTCGATTTTCACCTGAATGATCAGAGTAATGGCTTGCAGGTGATGCGTCACCTCGAGGATATTGTGGAAACCAGCTTGCCGGCAATTGTCATCACTGCCGATCGCTCAAATGACCTTGAGGACGCGGTTAAAGAAAGGGGCTACGGACTATTGCGCAAACCCATTCGACCCGCGGCGCTGAGGGCGCTGATGTCGAACATCCTTAAGACCAGTAACGAGTGAACCGGCTGAAAGTTTTCGCATTTAAGGGTTTATCGGTAAAACCACCAATCAGATCAACTGACTCTTTAATTTGCAGTGAGGCCTTTACCGGCCGGTGGAAAATGCCGGCAAATTGCCGCGTCGCATCAGACGGGTGTCATTACATCCAGTTTACTTGCAGCGAGGACTGCCTGGGTGCGATTGCTAACACCGAGTTTGTTCATGATCGCCGTCACATGGGCTTTCACCGTCGCTTCGGAAATGTCCATATCATAGGCGATCTGCTTATTTAGCATACCCTGTGCCACCATCATCAGGACTTTGAATTGTTGTGGCGTCAACTGGGCCATCCGTTCAGCCAGTGCCAACTCCGAAATATTGTTGCCGGGCAGGTTTGGTTGAGAAGATTCGGGCGCCCAGATTTCACCCATCAGAATATCGCCAATGGCGCTGGTAATGGTCTTGATATCAGAGGACTTCGGGATAAACCCGGCGGCACCGTGATCCAGAGCACGTTGAATAACCAGCGGATCCTCATTGGCTGAAATAATCACCACAGGGACACTGGGGTACCGTTTGCACAAATACACAAGGCCGGCAAACCCGCTGACGCCAGGCATGTGCAAATCCAGCAAAATCAGGTCAACTTCCTGGTTTTTTTCGACCAATTTCTGCAGGGATTCAAAAGAGTTGGCTTCAAGAAATGTGGTCTCACCCTGACTTTCTTGCAGGGCTTCCTTGATGGCCGTGCGGAACAAAGGGTGATCATCGGCGACAATAACCGTTTCGGCTTGCAGTGCAATCAGTCTATTAGCCATCAGTGTTCTTTTTTGCCATGTTCCCTTGTTGAGCATGCCTTGTTTGAGCCTGGTCATACCCAATATGGCTTGCAAGACGAAATTTCCGCCCAATGACCGCTTCCTGGTCAGTCTAGAATTCTCTCATTCGGACGCCTGTGTAACCCATTAGACAATGGTCGCAACCTGCAGCCCAACCACACTATCAATTGCCGACACCTAAAAGACGATAACCCATTAGACCAAAGACTAATACTTTTGTACATGCAAGTTGCGCACTATGCGTCTGCGTATTCTTAAAACTAAGGAGAGGCTAACATGGCCCAGAAATCATTAAAGAAACTCCTTCTAAGCCTGTCAATTACCGCAGCTCTAGGTGCTGGCATGTCAGGAAGTGCTCTTGCAGGTGGGGACGACGTCGCTGCACTTGAAGCGAGAATTGCAGAACTTGAAAGTCTTGTTCACCAGTTGATGAAAAATAAACCGGCTCCGGCCCCCTCTTCGGCTGATGTTGAAGCCAAGGCAGAACAAGCGGCAGAGGCCAAAGTTGTGGCCATGATGGGAGAGCATGAAAAAGCAACCGCTGAAAAAGTTCACAAGCACAGTTATAAGTTTGGGGGCTTCGTCAAGACTGACGTAATGTTCACTGATTATGGCAGTGGCTCTTATTCAGGTGCCGGTAGGGATTTTTATATACCTGGTACCACGCCTGTGGGTGATGGAGATGGCGAAAGCTATCTTGATTTTCACGCCAAGGAATCCCGGATCAATTTCAAAACGACCCATAACCTGGATAACGGCGCCAAGATTGGAACATTCCTGGAGATGGACTTCCAATTGCCCGCCGGTGGTAATGAACGTGTATCCAATTCGTTCGCGCCCCGCATCCGCCATGCCTTTGTGACCTATAACAAATGGCTGGTTGGTCAGACCTGGATGACCTTCTTTAATGTGGGTGCATTACCCGAAAACCTGGACTTCGTCGGACCGGCAGAATCCACCATATTCGGTCGTCAGCCCATGATTCGTTATACCAGCGGACCATGGCAATTTGCGCTCGAGACTCCGGAAACGACCGTTACGCCCTATGGTGGCGGTGGTCGTATCGTGACGGATGACAACAACGCACCCGACGCAGTTCTGCGTTACAACATGAAGGGTGATTGGGGCACCTTTACGGTAGCCGGTCTTTACAGGCAGCTCTCCTACGACAATGGTTCTACCATTGATGACTCAACCACCAGTTATGGCATCAGCGTCTCCGGTAAATTTGTCTTTGGTAACAAGGACGACTTCCGCTGGATGGCCAGCACCGGTAAAGGCCTTGGACGCTATATGGGCTTGAACACGGCCAATGGTGCAGTGCTTGACGAAAATGGCAGGCTCCACGCCATTGACTCCACTGGCATCTTCGGTTCCTACCGTCATCTGTGGAATGACAAGTGGCGCAGTAACCTGACACTTGGTTACCTGACGGTGGACAATGATACCGAGTTGACCGGCACGGGTGTAACGAAGAATGCATCCAGCATGCATTTCAACCTGATCTACAGCCCGCAACCTAAACTCGACTTCGGCGTTGAGCTTTTGCTGGCTGATCGTGAGATTGAGAGCGGCGCAGATGGAGATATGACCCGCCTGCAGTTCTCAGCGAAATACGCTTACTAGTATTGCGCCAGACCGACCGCCAGGTCGGACAAGAAAAACGGACCAGTAAATGGTCCGTTTTTTTTACACATTTTTTATATCAAAATGCTAATTTCACCTAACCTTTGGTTGCCCTCATCATTCCGGATACTGGCGCAGGACAGTTACGGTTGAAGGCGCTGCTGGACTGAGTCCCATAGCAGCGCTATGGGTCGAAGGAAGCCCAAGTTCAGGCGTGACCGGGCAAGCGAGGATCGGACTACAGGGGATGCTTAATTCACCCAACCCTTGGATGCCCTCATCATTCCGGATACTGGCGCAGGACAGTTGCGGCTGAGCGCAGTGCTGGACTGAGTCCCATAGCAGCGCTATGGGTCGAAGGAAGCTCAAGTTCAGGCGTGACTGGGCAAGCGAGGATCGGACTACAGGGGATGCTTAATTCACCCAACCCTTGGATGCCCTCATCATTCCGG
>CALJWY010000167.1 GCA_937974465.1 uncultured Lysobacterales bacterium
GCCAGACGGTAATGACGATCCAGTATGCTCGCAATGGCCCTATCAGCATTTTGCTCCGAATCATCAGCCAGGGCTTGCAGGGCGTTGGTGATGCCTGAGACTGCAGAGCAGACCAGCAGAACCCGATTGCCATCTTCAAGACGTTGTTTGGCCAACGCAACAATGGTTTCCCATTGTTGCCTGCCGCTGACACTGGTGCCGCCAAATTTAAGTACCAACCAAGGTTCGCTCACTCTTGATGCCTTGTATTAACCGGGTGCGGAAACGTTAACCGAAGCAGCAAATGGTGTACAGCAGCAATGGCTCAAGGACACTGATTTGCCGCCAACCTGCCCCGTGTTTGGCATAGTTGCGCACTTACAATGCATTGCGACCAATCAGCCATCCTGAACAGAAAAAGCGGTACCGGCCAACCCGGTACCGCCTAATCAACAGTTTGCAGTGGGAGTCCTGAAACTGTAGGAGTGCTACAGGAGTGTGTAGACGTGAATTCTCTAGCGACCAATAGGCACGAGGTCTACCCGGATCCGGATGCGTTTGCCGGGACGTTCAGCCATGCGGCTATGATAAATTCGACCCTTGTACTTCCAGCTGACATCCCAGGCAACGATCTGCTCTTGCCTGCGCCAGCTTGTTTCCAAATTGCAGACCTGTGCAGTCTCGGAATAATATCTTGCCGGATATTTGCTGTATTGAATTTCACGGCCAATGACACCGCCGATTGTGGCGCCCGCAATCGTCGCAGCTGCCCGATTATCATGATGTCTGTGACCGTGCTTGTTTCTGTGGCCATGGCTGAGCTGATTGCCAATAACGCCACCAATGATGGCTCCGAAAATTGCCGGACCCGGTGAGCGATACTCAGCGACGCGCCTTTGCACAAGCTGGTCCCTGCACACACGGTGCCGTTCCGGAACACGGATGGTCTCAAATACCGGTTGTGCATCCACCACCCTGGCGAAATCGTAGCCATCCGGGGAACCTGAATAGCGGTCGTTGTTATGGCCGGCCCAAACCGGGAAAGCACATACAAGCAGCATAATCGTGATAATTTTCTGCAAATTTGAAGTCATTTCAATCTCCTTTTCAACCGCTTCCATAACCATCATTCCGACCTTGAAACAAAGCTTACCGGGTATACAATGAATCAGAACTGAACGGACCGATGACATATGTCATTTGCTGCTCTTAATCAAACGTAATAGGATTACCCTCCCTTTCGATTTTCAAGTCATAAAGAATAAGGATTACCGCATGCCCAACTATCGAACCAAGGATATCCGCAACATCGCCCTTGTAGGCCATTCCGGCTCAGGAAAGACCACGCTTGCAGAAGCACTGCTGGTTAAATCAGGAGTCAAGGGCGAAGCCGGCACGGTTGAACGTGGATCAACCACCATGGATCATGATCCATTGGAAAAGAAATTTCAGCATTCACTCGACTCTTCGATTGCGAGTCTCGATTACAAAGGCATGCACCTGAACATGATTGATACCGCGGGAATCCCCGATTTTCGTGGCCCCACACTTGCCTGCCTGACGGCTGTTGAAACCACGGCAATTGTTGTGAATGCCCATTCGGGCATCGAGTTATCAACAAGGCGTTTGATGCACCGCGCAAAACAACGGCGCTTGTGCCGCATGATCATCATCAACAAGATCGATGCCGATGAGGTTGATCTGACCCAGGTCGTTAAGGATTTAAGGGAGGAATTCGGGCCGGAATGTCTGCCTGTCAACCTGCCAGCAGAAAATCTCAGCACGGTACGTGATTGTTTCTACCAAACCGAAGGTGAGACGGATATATTTTCATTGTCGGAAGCACATGAAGCCATCATCGACCAGGTCGTGGAAGTCAATGAAGAACTGATGGAAAAATATCTCGAAGGCGAAGACCTGACCCGGGAAGAACTCCATTCTGCATTTGAGCAGGCCTTGCGGGAAGGCCACTTGGTTCCTATCTGCTTTACATCCGCGTTGACCGGCGCCGGCATTCCAGAATTACTTGATTTCTTCAGTCAACTGGCCCCCAGCCCACGCGAAGGAAACCCACCTCCCTTCGTCAAGGGTGAAGGCAGTGAGGCGGTTGATGTTTCGGTCACAGCCTCATCCACTGACCACGTGGTCGCACATGTATTCAAAATCACGAATGACCCATTTGTTGGCAAGCTGAGTGTGTTCAGAATCTACCAGGGTACTGTACGGTCTGATTCCCAATTACTAATCGGCGACGCGCGCAAGCCGTTCAAGGTAGGTCACCTGTTCAAGATGCATGGTGGCAAGCATATCGAAATAGATGCCGGTATACCGGGTGATATTTGTGCGGTTGCCAAGGTTGATGAAATCCACTATGACGCCGTTTTGCATGATTCGCACGATGCAGACCGCTACCATCTTAAGCCACTGGATTTCCCAAAACCGATGTACGGTCTGGCGGTCAATACCAAGACCCGTGGCCAGGAACAAAAGCTTTCAACCGCCCTGACCCGCCTGCAGGAAGAAGACCCATGTTTCCTGGTAGAGCACAACCAGGAACTGAATGAAACCGTTATGCGCGGTCTGGGAGAGTTGTACATGCGCATTACCCTTGAGCGCATGGAAGAGCGGTACAAGGTTGAAGTGGATACCCGCCCGCCACGCATTGCTTACAGGGAAACCATTACGCGAGCTGCCGAAGGTCATTACCGGCACAAGAAACAAACCGGTGGTGCCGGGCAGTTCGGTGAAGTGTTTCTTCGCATTAAGCCAAAACCCCGCGGTGAGGGCTTTGAATTCATTAACGAGGTTGTTGGTGGTGCAATTCCATACAACCTGATTCCCGCGGTTGAGAAAGGTATACAGCAGGTATTGAACGAGGGCGCGGTGGCCGGTTACGCCATGCAGGACCTGGCAGTGACCGTTTATGATGGAAAATACCACCCGGTTGATTCAAAGGAAATCGCTTTTGTATTTGCGGGTCGCAACGCATTCCTGAATGCGATCAAGAGTTCCGGACCACAAATTCTAGAACCCATCGTCAGCGTCGATGTGACCGTTCCTGACGGCGACATGGGTGACATTACCGGTAACCTCGCCGGTCGACGCGCACGGATCAGCGGCACCGAAAGCTTGCGCGGTGGACTGGTCACCATTCGCGCCGATATTCCATTGAGCTCCCTGTCCGACTACCACACTGAGTTAAAGAGTCTGACCCAGGGCCAGGGTAGCTTCACAATGGAATTCAGCCACTATGACCCGGTTCCTTCAGACGTACAACAGCAACTGATCAAGGCACACAAGCCCAAGGAAGACGAATAGTCCAGTCATTGTAAAAACAGGGTCTGCTTGTAGATGCAGGCCCTGCTGATAGCCTTCAGTCGAGAATGGCGGACTAATTGTTCTGCTCTGCTCCGGCTTTGCCTTTCCCGGCATTTGCGGTTTCTGAATGAGCGGTCATCGCCAGAATGACGGCTCCAATTACAATGGCTGCACCCAGTAGCGTAGACAAATCCGGGATTTC
>CALJWY010000168.1 GCA_937974465.1 uncultured Lysobacterales bacterium
AAAAATATAGCGGATGATCGCCATTCAACCGATGCCAGCGGCGGAACAATTTCGGATGGTTTCCTTCGCACCGAACTCCTTAGCGATCCAAGGATGTACGGATTACAACTTAACTATCGTTTCTAGTCATCTCCAGCTATTTCAAGCTGCCGGGTCTGTCCTGACCCGGCAGCTGAGATCACCATTAAGTGAAGGGAGTGGTTTCACGGATGTTCAAGTTCAACCCCTATGAACGCTACATGATGCCGGCCCACTTTGGTGGCTTGCACCAGGATGAAAACTCCAGTGGCTGGTATCGCGACGTCACCATGATGGTGGTGCCATTTTTGACCGACAGGGAAAAACTGGCGGCATATCTGCCGCCTCCGTTTACGGTTGGAGAGCAAGCCGTCGTGACCGTTGCCTATGCTCACAGCAAGGATGTGGACTGGCTGGCCGGGCGTGGCTACAACCTGGTGGCAGTGACCGCATCAGCGGTATTCAACGGTGAGAATGAACAGTTGGAGGGCCAGTATTCACTGGTCTGGTGGGAAAATCTGGCCGATGCAATTCTGTCCGGTCGTGAGTTGACGGGTATTCCAAAGATATTTGCCGACATTACCGACCACAGCATCACCGATGGTCTCTGGCAGACGAATGTCAGCCATTTCGATAATAGAATTCTGGATATGTCGGTCAAGAATCTCAGGCCGCCGACACCGGAAGAGATCGAAGCCACACAGGCGGCGCAGGAAGGCAAAGATCATCCAATGGCATGGCGGTATTTCCCCGGTGTGGGTGGATTTGGCGCCACGGTGAGCGAACCGACCACGTTCCCGTCCGAGAGTGTTTATACCGGTGCATGGGTGGGTGAGGGAAGTCTTGATTGGAACCACCTGACCTTTGAGCAAAACCCGACCCAGTACCATATTGTTAACGCACTGGCGGATTTGCCGGTGTTGGCATACCTGCCGGCCATGGTGACCACGGGCAGTACGAATTTGTTTGTGCCTGATCGCATGCCTCGTGTGCTGGATAAAAAGGAAACACTGCCTGCCAATAAGCCAAAAGAATCTGCGATCAAAACCATTGAAGAAATTGAAACGGTCTGCTTTATCGGTGCCGGCACGATGGGTTGCTCGAATGCGCTGGTAGCGGCGGTTTCGGGTTACCAGGTCGAGCTGTTCGATATCTCGGCAGAAAACCTCAAGCAGGTACCGAAACGATTCAAGGAATTTGCGCCCTTCCTGGTAGGCGCCGGATATTGCACGCCTGATGCCGTCAAGGCGGCCTTTGGGCGTATATCCGTTGGTGCCGACCTTGAAAAGGCCGTTGCAAATGCTGATCTTATCAGTGAATCGGCGTATGAAGACCGGGGTGTGAAGCGCGACATTCATCAACAGCTTGATAAGTTGTGCCCTGATAAAACCATTCTGACAACCAATACGTCCAGCCTGCTGGTTTCCGAAATAGAGGATGTTGTGCAGCGCGGTGACCGCTTTGCAGCACTGCATTTCTACCTGGGATCAAGGCTGGTCGATATCGTTGCCGGGCCACGCACCACACCTGAGACCGTTGATATTCTTTGTCGCTATGTAGAGAGCCTTAACCTGGTTCCAATGGTCTTAAAAAAGGAAAACCCCGGCTATATCATGAATGCCTTGCTTGCCTCCGTATTGATGCGAGCCTGTGCGCTGGTCGTCGAAGGTGTTGCGAGCGTGGAAGAAGTCGACCGGACCTATATGCGTCATCTCAAATCGCCAATGGGACCCTTTGGAATTATGGATATGATCGGGCTTGGCCTGGTCTCCGGCCAGACAAAAGAGACCGAGGGTGGTGCTGAACTCCCCGATTTGCAGAGAAAAATTGCCGCTTATCTCAGGTCCTTTGTAGAACGTGGCGACCTGGGGACACAGTCAGGCAAAGGCTTTTACACCTATCCTGCGCCGGCCTACCAGGCAGCGGATTTCCTGAATTACGGGGAGGACGACTCAGATATCTTTGATACCCTGGTATCGCCCTTGATTCGCAGCGGTGTGTTGATTGCAAGCAAGGATGTTGCCGATCCGGAAGACATCGACCGTACCTGGATGATTGCCACTAACCAGTCTGCCGGTCCGTTTGGTTTGCTTGCCTCCATGGGGGTTGATAAGTTCCTGGAAGTTTCGCAGAAAACCCAGGACAAGTTTGGCCTGTTTACCGCCGAACAAAACGAACTCATAGAGACATACGTTAAGCAGCTTTAAAAACATGAACAATTCGCATATCCGCACCTGGCGGAACAGGCTAGCCGCGCACAGCTTTACCCTGGGTGTGCTCCTGATACTGGTAGTGACTTCAATGAACAGCATTGCGCAAGACCCTACTTTGAGACAACCTCCAGCCGGAGCGGTCAGTGGGCAGATTGACGAGAATGGTGCACTCAGTTGGCGCGGGATTCCCTATGCGCAACCTCCCATAGGCCGGTTGCGCTGGAAGGCGCCGCGCGCGCACGTGCCCTTTGAGAAGACATTTGTTGCTGACAGTTTTTCCGATATCTGTCCACAGCTTGGCAATCCCTTGATGGACATTGACCCGTCACTCTATGGCAAGAAGATCGGAAGTGAGGATTGCCTTTACCTGAATATCTGGTCTCCACCGGTCAAGGACAGCGCTTCTTTACCGGTGATGGTTTGGGTTCACGGTGGCAGCAATGTCGGTGGTTCCGGCAGTTTATATCATGGCGGCAATCTTGCCGTGCAGCAGGATGTGGTGGTTGTAACCATCAACTATCGTCTCGGACTGCTTGGCTGGCTCTCGCATCCCTCGTTGCGCTCGGCTGCAGAAACCCGCCTCGACAAGAGTTCCAATTTTGGCCTGCTGGATATCATCCAGGCCTTGAAGTGGGTCAAACAGAACATCGCAGCATTTGGTGGTGATGCCGGGAATATCACATTATTCGGTGAATCTGCCGGTGCGATGAACACGGTGGCCTTACTGTATTCACCGATGGGTAAAGGTCTGTTTCACAAAGCAATCGTGCAAAGTGGGAGCCTGCGCCAGACACCTGTTGAGGTCGCCGAGCAATTCACAGCCGATGACCGTTCGGAGTTCAGCTCTTCGGAAACCGCGGCAAAGGTCCTGGTTAGGCGTGGTAAGGCCGAGACTCGTGAACAGGCCCGCGAGATGGTTGCCGGGCTCAGTGAGCCGGAATTTCTCAAGCTGATGTACAGTGCAAGCGATACCGAGTTAGTCGCCACCTACACATTGGATATTGGTGCAGCCATTCGTGCGCCACAGATCATCCCGGATGACATCGTCATACCCACGGGCTCTCCGTGGGAGCTGATCAGCGATGCCCTGAGTGTGCAGAAGCTCCCTGTTATTCTCGGCAGCAACCGCGACGAGATGAAATTCTTCCTCGGTCTCAGCCCGGCGTATGTCACCATTGTTCCGGGAGCGGAAATCAAGATTCACGACATTCCTCGTTACAATTTACATGCCGGTTACCTCAGTGACCGGTGGACGGCACAGGGCGTTGACGAACTGGCGCTGCGCCTGGGCAAGCACAACCCGGATGTCTATGCCTACCGGTTTGACTGGGATGACCAGCCAAGCTACCCGCAGGCAGATTTCCGTGAGTTCTTCGGTGCCGCGCACACCATGGAAATACCATTTGTTTTCAATGATTTCGTGAGTTTGAAGGCGTTTGCCTTTCATTTTACCGAACAGAATCGCATTGAACGTGAACAACTATCCACGTCGATGGGTGATTACTGGGCCAATTTCGCCTACACCGGCACACCGGGCAAAGGCCGTTCGGGCAGCTTGCCGCAATGGTCCCAATGGGCTGAAGGCAACAAACAGATCCTTGATGCCGCAAGTGATGGTGGTATTCGTGCCCAACAGGGTGTTTTGACCATGCAATCGTTGTACGATCGTTACCTGGCAGATGATTCGTTTGCAACTGAGCAGGAAAAGAAGGGTTTTTATGCTGCGATGTTTCTCGGCCGTGAGGCCTGGGAGAACTATTTTCTGCCACGCTTGAAAAAATGATAACCGTCTACCGGAGCCGATCAAAAGCTCCCTAATTGTACTGGAAGAATATGTTGGAAAATCTATTTTCACTCAATGGCAAGGTTGCCGTTGTAACGGGTGGTTCACGCGGTATTGGCGCCATGATTGCGCGCGGGTACTTAGAGAGCGGGGTCAAGACCTATATCACCTCACGCAGCCTGGATGAATTGCAGGCGACTGCCAACGAGCTTTCTGCAATTGGTGAATGTATTGCTATTCAATCTGACCTGTCGACGATGGAAGGAGTGCAGGCTTTTGCAGAAGAGATAAAGGCGAAAGAAGCGCAAATTCATATCCTGGTTAACAATGCCGGCGCAACCTGGGGTGCTCCCATTGATGAGTACCCCGAGTCCGGTTGGGACAAGGTCATGAACCTGAATGTTAAGTCGATCTTCTTTCTGACCCAGCAGTTGTTACCAGCCTTACGCGCAGCAGGCACCCATGAAGACCCTGCCCGTGTGATCAATATTTCCTCCATCAATGGCCTTGCCAACCCTACATTACCTGTTTACGCCTACTCTGCCAGCAAGGCAGCGGTAATCCACCTGACGCGCCATCTCGCGGCCGACCTGGCCCGTGAAAACATCAACGTCAACGGGATCGCGCCCGGTTTCTTCCATAGCAAGATGACGGCAGGTTTGTTGGACCAGTTCGAAAAACAACTATTGGCAAAAACCCCGCGTGGCCGTCTCGGTGAACCGGAAGACATGGCGGGTACCGCGATTTACCTGGCATCCAGGGCCTCGGCATGGGTTGTGGGTCATACCGTGGTGTTGGATGGTGGAGTGATTACTGCCGCAGGCTAAGCGGCCTGGCCAGCCGGGCAGATGGTTATAACATCAGCTGATTTGGCCTGCCTGGCCGATGAGAAAATCATGATGAATTGAAGTGGCTTCAGATGGTTCTGAATGACCGCATCTGTCCGGAAGAGGAAGTTGACAAAAGTGGGGATCGCGTCAGATGAGAGGCTGCTGTTTAGCCCAATGCCGAACTTCGTAACTAACAACCATGTGTGGCACCTTGCGGCCAGATCAATTTCTCAGATCAATGCCATATTAAAGTTATGAGTAATAATTCAATCACAAAAGCCCCGGGCTTTCCTTGGACTACAACTTGTTTAAAAAATAATACTGAGGCTTAAAACCTCATGATGTCCTCGGGTGTAATCCTGGTATCTTCTTCGCGAATGAACGATTGTGGACCATAGCATTTTTTTGTAAGTCCAATGTATTTACCATCCTCAAATAAATGTTCATTGAACATCAGAGGTAATGAGTGTTCTCTGGCAAAAGCCATAAGCCAATCAAGAGTATCACTTGGGATTTTCTCGCCTACCGGAGTGGCTTTAACAACTCCTTTGCCCCCCCACTGTGAAAAAACAATAATCGCACCACACTTGGATGGCTTCATGTGTTCAGGGAATTTGTCAGGTTCTATCAACCACCCGCACTTAAATGAAACACAAGGGTTCTTGGGGCGCGTTTCATAAATCTTACAGCCCTGTTTAGTACAATTTACACATGGAGTACCTGGCTTTATTTGAATGCCATTGATCTTAGCTGTGAGCCAACCCTCACAACATGCCGTACATGAAGAACATTGTCTATTAGTCATTGATGAATTATTGACTAGAAGTGTACGAATGTGAAGTTTCTATATTTTCAACCATCCTAATAACTTTCCTTCATATCTGCTTGAGGCCGAAAGCAGCCCTTCGCATAGCTGAAAATCACTTCTGCCGAATGTCTGCTTTGCGCTCAGGAGCGGACCACTACGCAAAGCGAATGCTTGTGACAGCTTTCGGCGACAAGCTGCCATTGGTATGGCCGCAAACCTTAGCCATTAAGTGAATCCTTTGACTATTGTCGACAAAGCAAACTATGCTTAGCTTCGATAACGAACATAAAGAAGCCAGCCC
>CALJWY010000169.1 GCA_937974465.1 uncultured Lysobacterales bacterium
CGGGAGCGTCCGCGGCCTTCGGGTGTGAATTCACCGACAATTTCCTCGAGGATATCGTCCAGGGTCACAAGACCCTGGATGTCACCGTATTCATCGACCACCAGGGCCATGCGTTGTTCCTTCCCCTGGAATTCGAGTAACTGGCGGGTGAGCGAGGTACCCTCAGGTACAAAATAGGGGCTACGCACTGACCGTTGCAGATCGTCAAAACTCAGGCCGCCCAGGGAAAGCTTGGAAATGATCGTGCGTATGTGCAGTAAACCGACGATATTATCGATGTTTTCCCGGTATACCGGCAGGCGGGTATAGACCGTCTGGGTTAGCTGGCTGAGTATGTCTGACCAGTCATCATCCAGGTCAATACCAACAATCTCGCCACGCGGAACCATGGTGTCTTCAACCGATGCCTGTTCAAGGTCAAGGATGTTGACCAGCATCCGTTGATGATCATTGGAAATCTGTCCGCCCTCTGTTACCAGTGTTCTGAGCTCTTCGCGGTTCAGGCGCTCAAGTGCGACCACGTCCGTTTTGACGCCGAATGGCTTCAGCAGAATATTGGCAAATGAATTCACCAGCCAGACAACCGGGTTCAGTATTTTTAACAAAATGACCAGAACAAAAGATGCAGGAAAGGCGATTTTTTCGGGGTGCAGAGCGGCCACTGTCTTGGGGGCTACCTCGGCGAAAATCAGCACGACCACGGTCATCACCAGTGTCGATATCCAGATACCATTGTCGCCAAAAAGCCGGATGGCAATGACGGTGGCAATCGATGCAGCAAGGATATTGACCATGTTATTGCCCAGAAGAATCAGGCCGATCAGCCGGTCGGGCCTGCTCAGCAGGTTCTGTGCAAGCCGTGCGCCACGATGACCACTGTTGGCCAGGTGTTTAAGGCGATAACGGTTGATAGCCATCAGCCCGGTTTCCGAGCTCGAGAAAAAGCCGGAAAGGATAATCAGTATGAATAGTGTCGTGTAAAGACTGCCTAGGGAGATATCGTTCAAACTAGCGAACCCCTGATTTACTTTGAGTGAAGTGGATTATGATTCAAAATGTCCAGAACCACCAAGAGCAGGCGCCTGAAACGACACACAAGCTGGACAGATTGGCTGCAAGACGCGAGTTCACGAATCTATCAGGGGTTTCTTATTCTTCTTTTCGGTAGCTTAGATGGTCCAGCTTCGTTGTAAGAAGATTTCAAGGATCAATTTGCTGCCGAAATAGGCCAGTAGCAGAATTGCGATACCCGCGAGGGTCATGCGCACGGCAACCCGTCCCCGCCAGCCGCGTTTCCAGCGTCCCCACAACAACATCGCGAAAATTAACCAGGCAAAACTCGACAGCAGCGTCTTGTGGCCGAGGTGCTGACCAAACAGGTCATCGACAAATATTAATCCGGTGACCAGCGAGATGGTCAAAACGGCAAATCCAACCTTGATCAACAGCATCAACAATTCTTCCAGGGTATCCAGGGCAGGAAGCGACCGGACCAGGGAGTTGAAGCTGTGTGTTCTCAAAAGGTGGTCGATCAGGGCAACGAACATCGCGTAAACACTGGCAATGCTGAGTACACCAAAAGCGATGATCGAGCTGATGATATGCACGGTCATGCCTAAAGACGTCTTGGCTAATTCGAGCTCCGGTGCCGATATGATGCCTTCACCAACCAGTATTAATACAGAGATGGGTAGTGCCACCAGGCTTGCATTGAATAGACTATTCTTTAACGGATAGGTGCCAAGTGGTATGGCAACGGTGACCAGAGCACACAGTGACATGACGTTCAACAAGCTGATATGGGGTGATGCCGGGATTAACCAGTGCTGGGCCTCTGCCCACGTATGTAAAACCAGCCCTAAAAAGGTTATGCAACCTGCTGCCAGGCGCTTTTTGTCAGATCGTTGTGTGAGCGCCAGGTACAGTAAAATAACGGCTACGAGGTAGCAGGCTGCTGCAATTAATAAAATCTTGTCATGCATGGCGAATTCTGTGCCGTTTACAAGTGGTCAGCCGCTATAATACCTGACTGCTGAATCCTGGAGTAAATAAATGTTCGATAATCTGAGCCAAAGATTAACTAAAACCATGCAAAAGTTGCGTGGTAAAGGGCGTCTGACTGAAGACAGTATCGCTGAGACCTTAAGAGAGGTGCGCATTGCCCTGCTCGAAGCTGATGTAGCGTTGCCGGTTGTTCAATCCTTTATTGGCCAGGTTAAAGATCGTGCATTGGGGCAGGAGGTTATCAGCAGCCTGCAGCCGGGACAGGCGTTCGTAAAAATTGTCCATGATGAGCTGGTCACTGTCATGGGTGAAGAAAATGAAGCCCTGGACCTAAAGGCCAGTCCCCCCGTTGTTGTATTGCTTGCCGGTTTGCAGGGCTCGGGCAAGACCACTACGACGGCCAAGCTGGCAAAACACCTTCAGGAACAGGCAAAGAAAAAAGTCATGGTGGTCAGCTGTGACGTTTACCGGCCTGCGGCCATTGATCAACTGGAGACCCTGGCCGGCCAGGTTGGTGCATTGTTCCATCCATCATCGGTGGCCGATAATCCTGTCACCATTGCCAGGCAGGCGCTGGATGCGGCGCGTAAGCAATTTGCGGATGTATTGCTGGTAGACACCGCTGGCCGCCTGCATATCGACACTGACATGATGGATGAAATTCGCCAATTGCATGCGGCGGTTAACCCACATGAAACCCTGTTCGTGGTCGATAGCATGACCGGCCAGGATGCAGCCAACACAGCCAGTGCCTTCAATGATGCGCTGGCCCTGACCGGTGTCATCCTGACCAAGACGGACGGCGATGCCCGGGGAGGCGCAGCCCTGTCGGTCCGCCAGATTACAGGCAAGCCAATCAAATTTGTTGGTACGGGTGAAAAAACCGACGCACTCCAGCCGTTTCACCCTGAGCGGGTGGCTTCACGAATTCTTGGCATGGGTGACGTGTTATCACTGGTCGAAGATGTCCAGCGGCATGTAGACAAAGGCGAAGCCGAAAAACTAGCAAAGAAAATCAAGAAGGGGCACGGATTCGACCTGGACGATTTCCGCAGCCAGCTGGAACAGATGCAAAACATGGGTGGCCTTGGCAGCCTGGTCGACAAGATGCCTGGTATGGGTGAGTTGCCGGATCAGGTCAAAAACCGGGTCAACGACAAGCAGACAATTAGCATGATTGCTATCGTTAACTCGATGACACCCCAGGAAAGACGCTTTCCGGACGTGATACGCGGCTCACGCAAGAAACGGATTGCGCGTGGTTCCGGCACCCAGATCCAGGATGTCAACAGGATGCTGAAGCAATTCTCCCAAATGCAACGCATGATGAAGAAATTTGGCAAAGGCGGGATGAAGGGCATGATGCGTAAAATGGCCAGCCTGAAAGGGCAAATGCCACCTGGTGGTTTTTCCCGCTAGAAGGAATTGTTGATGGGCCCCACCGGAAGGCGTGGTTTTCTCAAGCATGGCCTGGTGGCTGCCGGTGGACTGGGTCTGGGTTGGGTGGCCTGGTCAAAACTGGCACGCAAGGGTAATGTCCCGCAGTTTCATCACTTGCTGGGCCCGTTGGCGCCGGTCAAGGATCAGACCACGGGCTTGCCCCTGTTAAAGCTTCCCAAGGGTTTTAGATACCACAGTTTCTCCTGGGCCGGCTCTGAGATGAATGACGGTTACCCGGTTCCCGGTGCCTGCGACGGCATGGGTGTGGTTAACGATGAGGATGGGGTGGTCACGCTGGTGCGTAATCACGAGTTACGCGGTTCATCCGGTCCGATTGGTGATCCCGGCAAGGCCTGGGATGTCACCGGGGGCGGAACCACAACCTTGCGGTTTGATACCCGTAATGAGCGTCTGCTCGATTCAAGAATCAGTCTCAATGGGACACTCAATAACTGTGCCGGTGGTGTGACGCCGTGGGGAACATGGCTTTCCTGTGAGGAAGCACCTTTTACACCCGGGTTTGCCCATCACGGGCTTGAAAGCCGGCAGCGCCGGTGGAAGCTTGAAAACGCCCGCAAGTCGCACGGTTACGTTTTCGAGGTCCACCCAGATGGTGAAACAAATCCTGCACCGATTGTGGCAAT
>CALJWY010000170.1 GCA_937974465.1 uncultured Lysobacterales bacterium
CGCCCTGCCGCGTTTCCTGGTCTGACATGGGTTGCTCCGCCACACCTGAATCCACACTCACTGCAAGCGTCTGCAGTTTGGCCCGCGGTAACTGGAGTCGAAAAGCTTCCTCTACAGCCGCAATTTTCACCGGGTTTTTCGAGGTGACAATGACTTTTAAAGTGTGATCGGACAATGGCCTTCCCGGAAATTGAAGTGATTCACTCTAAGGTATGCCGGCTGTTTGCTCAAGAAACCGGAGTTTTTAATTACTGCTTCATAAAAAACCCGCCGGCTTCCACCGGCGGGTTTCTCCAAACAGGTCCGTTAAGGGACTATTCGGCGTAACGCGATTTGAACTCGGCAGCAGCCTTTTGCCGCTTGGCCTTTTCAGCTGGATCAAGCTTGTTCAGATACCATTTGTGGTCATCTGAATTTAAAACTTCATCAAGCTTGGCAGCCAATGCCTTGGCGGCCTCTTCCTGACCGTTATGCATACCCTCATCAATCAGGTGTTCAAGTTCCGGCACCATCTTGGTGTAAAAATGCTTGGCCAGGTCATAGGTGCCATGCCAATGGGCATAGTCTGGTCCCTGCATCGACGCGGCATGACGTGCACGGCGGCCTTCGTGATGCCATAACTCAAACCAGATCCAATCAATCTTGTTGCTGAACTTGGCTGGTTTAAGCAGTGGTTGCGCAGCGGCCATCAACGCGAGTCCAGGCTTGGCATACTTGTTGTTGTACAAGTCAATCATGCCATCGTACTGAATGTAAAAGGCCTCGGTGTAGGACTTGCTGTGACAGGCCGAGCATACGTCTTTCATATTGTCACGACGGGTTTCCCAGGAGACGTTGGCGCTCGCCAGTCCCATCTTGGCATCAGATACTTCCGGTCTGATCGATACCGCCGGCCGGTTATTCCAGCTAATGCGGGAGCCCACATCATGTGTCACAGGTTGTTTGCGAGTGGCGCTCATGTGACAGGTTGCGCAGGTCGGCGCTGCATCGTAGTCCTCACCAACAATCCACTTGGAGCTGTCCATGTTCATCTTGTGTTTGTTGGCGTGGAAAGCGATGCCATGCTTGGATTCTTCATAGATTTCGATCTGAGGATGATCCGGGCCCATGTGACATTTGCCACAGTTCTCCGGGTTGCGCGCCTGTTCGACGGAGAAAGCGTGCCGTGAATGACACGCCGAGCAAGCACCCTCAGTGCCATCCGGGTTGATGCGGCCAATACCGGTGTTTGGCCAGGTGGCGGGATCAAGTGAACCATCTTCCAGAACCTTTACCTGGGAACCATGGCACTGCCAGCAACCATTTACCGCAGCAGCGGAATTACCTTCCGGGAATCCGGGGGTTATGAGTCCGTTATTGCCCTCAATGACCTCTGCTAACAGGTTATCCAGTGAGCCGAGAATACGGCCTGCCTTGGCGTGATGAGACTCGGTCATTTCCTGCACTGCCGATTCATGGCAGTTCGCGCAATCTTTGGGAGAGACGATGATTGATATCAACATTTTCTGGTGCGTAAAAGCGTCTGGGTCTCCCTCATCCGCCTGGTGACACTCATAGCAACCAACGTTTGCACCATAGTGCTTACTGGAGCCCCATTGCTGAACGATAGAAGGCGTTTTCTTTTTGTGGCACCCCACACATTTTGACGACTCAGCCGTCATATCCTTGGGAATCTCACGCACTGATGCCATGCCAGGGTCCTGAAACAGCAATATGGCCAACAGTGAGAATAAAATGACGTAAATACGATTCATACTTACCTCCATACTTTTGCACATGAAGACCACTATTGCTCCCCATGCAATTGAACCATGAATTTTGCGCCCGCCACTAACGCGCGTCAAGGTGACCTTGGTCAAAGTGCCGACACAACTTAAACTGCCTAAATAAATGGTGTAATGTGCAGACAATGAACAGGGAAAGTACCAAACGCTGGACAAAAATCAGCCTGCGCACACTTCACTTACTGTCTGTGGCAGGAGTTGGTGGTGGAATTTTATTTGGGCTTGAGAAAAGCCTGTGGCTGAATTACTGGTGGCTGGCGATGGGTACCGGAATCCTGATGATGCTGATTGATGTAATCTCCAACCCCGTCTGGCTGGTTCAAATCCGTGGGGTCACAGTTTTTGTCAAACTGGCTCTACTCGTAATGATGGTCATGTTTCCCGCCTGGGACAGTACCCTGCTGGTGATGATCATCATTATGTCCTCGGTGATTTCCCACGCACCAGGAAAGCTCAGGTATTATTCCGTTTACCACAGAAAAGTAATAATTTCTAATTATGATACAAAGGGGTAGTTAATTTATTTAATGTATTTTATTTAATTTTAGACAAAAGAAACAATACGATCAATTGTCCAGAACGCTGCCAGTGACCCGATCGAATAAACCGGAATTCTCCAGGCCCAGGTTGGCCAAACCAACCTGTTCATCAAGCCCCATACCAGCAACACAGCAACGATAAATAGCAACTGCCCGGCTTCCACACCAAGATTAAAAAACAGCAGAGCCAGAGGTATGGCGTGATCTGGCAGGCCGATTTCAGTCAACGCACCCGCAAAACCAAAGCCATGCAACAGTCCAAATGTAAACGCCACCAGCCAGGGCCATTGCCGCGTAATGCCGGGCTTGCCCTGCTTCCAATGTACGATCTCAATAGCAACAAACAGGATGCTAAGCGCGATAACTGCTTCCACGGGTTTCTGCGGAATATTGACAATACCCAGCGTAGCTGCTGCCAGTGTCACGCTATGCGCGAGCGTAAATGAAGTGATTGTCCAGATCAGCTTGCGCGTGGTCGGCACAAGTATTAACAATGCAAGCACGAACAGCAGGTGATCGAACCCCAACAGTATGTGTTCGACACCCAGCACAAGGTAGGTGACCGCCACTTCAACACGGTTCTCGGCAGCGCTGACAACGAACGATGGTGTCGAAGGTTTCAGACGCACTACCTGTGTGGTCCCGTCCAGCCTTTCGAAACGCGCCAACGCATCGGTCAGCATTAACTCGATACCACTGATGGCAAGCGTTTCGCCAACCAGTCCGCCCGGGCATTGATAAGTGGCCTGTTCGACAAAAGTAGCGCCATCCTTCCAGTTCAGCTGTTCGCCCTGCAATTGGCATTTCTGCGGCATTTCAAGATAAATACTGAGCCGCATCTCACCACGCGCCGGTACTCGCCAAACCGTATCAAAAAGTTCAGTATCCGTCTGCACGACCCGTAAATAGGCAGGCCGCACCTCGTGCGCCTGCGTCGGCAGACTTGTGGAAACGAACGCTGCAAGCAGCAGGATCGCTAAAAACAACCTGACCAAATCCCGGCTCACCCCGTAGCATCTCCTGCCAGTGATTCGATCTCGATTAAGTACTTCTGCGCCATGCGATCGTAAAGCTCATCGGTAGCCTGGCGCCGACGCTGCTCCAGCCATTCGGTTTTTACCTCGTCACGCACCTCTGCCAAAGAAGGATCACGGGCAGCTTCCAGACGGTCAATTGCCACAAGGTGCAGACCATAACCGGACCTGATCGGCCCACTCCAGACACCCACATCCAGGCCTGCCAGGCCATCGGTAAATTGCTTGCCGAATAACCGCCCTAGTTCTCCGGTTCGGATATCTTTGAGCAGGGCCGGTAACTGCACAACATCACCCTGACTCATCCAGTCCACCTCGGGGTCTGCCAGCAGCCGGTTTAACACACTTGTTGCTTCGTTAATGGCGTTATCACCGTGTTTATCCACGCTGATATATACCTGCCTGAGATCCATTACAGCCTCACTTCTGAACCTGTCCGGATTTTCAACGAGAAAAGACTGAAGCTCGTTTTCCTGGGGTTCTGCGAACGAAACAATCTCATCCGTCAGCAATTCCAGTTTCTGACGCATCCTTCTGCGAATAATTACATCGCCCTCATCCAGACCCATTGCCACGCTTTCACGGTAGGCAATTTCCTCGCGAATGAAGTCACGCAACAAGCCCTGGTATTCCTCGGGTGTCGGCGGACGCTGCCAGGTACGGCTGAACATGTTAACCAGGTGTTCCTGCTGACCCTTGGAAATAAAAATTTCGTCAGGTGCCCGGACATCACGATTGATCCAGCCATAAACGGCGAAGATCAACGCTCCGAACAGCAAAAAATGAAACAGGGGTTCCTTTAAAAATCTACGCATAATGTTCTTTCCGTGCACGCACGCCGATGATGCCTCTCAGTAGACAGGGGTCAGGCGGCAAACAACCGTTTAGAGAATAAGGCCTGCTATTCAGGCACGTACCATATAGGTGATGTATACGCACGCTCCTGCGTTGTCATGGGTATATCCGTTTTGGATTTGGTTCCAAAGTAGGCCGCATCATATGCTGTCCAGCGCGGGGTTGGAATCTCCAGCACACGCACGTAGTAAAACGCACGTTGTTTGGCATCGAAATCCGGGTCTTTCCATACCGTGATCAACTCGGTAGCACCGATGGTATTGGTCCACGTGGCATTTTCGACATCAACGGTGCTTCCTACAGCCGGAAGCTTGCCATCGGCATCTTTCACCCGGTCATCCGACCAGGCTACGTCATACACTTTTTCATGCGTACGACCACGTTTGTCGACCCAACCCTTAATAACCTGGACACGATCGAGATTACCGCTTAACGGATCCTTCAATGCGGCAATCAGGAACCGGGGTGAACCGCCGTCAGGCGCAGCGCGCAATTCGCCGCCCATCGGGACACCGCGGGAGTAACCGGCTAAAGCCGGACTGCGGGTACGTGCGTCAGCTGATTCGAAATCCCAACCACCAAAGAAACGCACGATCATGCGGGGCCCGGTTGTTGCATAGGTCTCCTTGCGCATCATCGCTTCATAAATTGACTCGCGGGTATTCTCCTGCGCCCAGACACCTGCATAACCAGAGGCAACCATCGCCCAGCCGGCGTATTCGACGTCTCCAACCTTTGCCATGGGATGGTTGATTCGGTCGGCATTGGGTTCTGCGCCGGAGTGTTTGCCAAAGAAGTTATCCTCATCGGCAGTTGCCAGAGCGGTATGTGTATCGGTCGAGCCGATCATGCCAAACTGGTACGGGTTGGTGCCCAGTTCGTTGCCCAGTTTCAAACCAAGCTTCAATGCTGAGCGGGCATATTCATACTGCAGCATGTCGTTTTCTTTCATGACACTCAGATCCAGGTTGCCCTGGTCCCAGGTCTCATAGTCTGCAAATTCGTCATCCGGTGACAGGAAGGGGTGCGCTTCGCCGTCACCTTTGATTTGGGTGGCCTCGTACAATGGCTCCCGACGGTTACGTGTCTCCACGTATTCCTTGTCAACTTTCTTACCGGTAAAAGACTCGATCTCGGGGAACATGATGCCGTTGGACAAATTACCATTGTGTGCAATGGCCAGTACCTGGCCACCGGTTTTATCCTCATAGGACTGCATCCAGTTCCACAGGTCGCGGGGATTATCACTTCCCAACGGAGCAACGGTGGTATAAGGCTCGGTCTGACCGGCTCGCTCGCCGCCGTCACGGTAAATCAGTACACGGTGCAGGTTGTTGCCGCCAGTATTGGAAGTCCACTCCCATCCGATAAATGCGGTAAATTCTCCGGGGTCGTTGTACTTTTCAGCCGCGTTTATGGTCTCATCCCAGGCGGACCTGTAGGCAGACTCACCGGGGCTGGACCACAGCGCTGGCGGGAACGTACCCTGGGAGAACCCGACGATCACCTCGACCGCAACCTCGACGCCTTTTTCACCACCCTCCTGGATCATGTTATACCAACGACGGCCCGTAGGGTCTGCCAGAAACGCAGGGTCTCCGGCGAACAGTCGAGGGAAAAAACCCATGTTGTCAGAATGGTCAGCCACTACCAGGAAATCCAGGGGCCGCATCAACTTAACCGGTTGACCGCTTGAGGCCATCAGCTCTTCGCCACGGGCAAACCTGTAGGCATCTTCCGGGTTAAGGCGGGCGCCAAAAGAGCCTGCGTCCATGGACATCGCCGTGTGTACATGGGTATCGCCCCACAAAACCTGCATCGGAAAACTTCTTCCGGCTGGGGGTGAATATGGCCGCTCAGGAAATGCGCCTTTTAAACCCTCCTTGGCTGGCAACGGATCTTGCGCAAACAAGCTGTTGCTCGTGAAAGCCAAACATAAAGTTATCAGGTAAATACTTCTTAAAGATTTACAAGTCATGACGATTCCCCGGTATTGATATTCGCAACTGGTGTTGCAGCTCAAGGTTGAGTATAGAAGAGTGATTCAGGTACAGCAAATCGTCCCCGGACCTGGATACTAAAAACACCTGCTCACGCAAGGCGCAGAGGGTAAATGATTTTCAAAGTCACCATAATAATGGCGCCAAACGGGTGCCATCAGAACATTGATGAGCCGCCAATATCCTCTTCCTCTGCCCGGTTACGGCTTGGGATGAAGTCACCCGTCAACATCTGGTCATAGGAGAGACCCGGCCCCACCATGGGGTAGACCGCGGCGTCGGTATCTATGATCACTTCAAGGAAGGCCGGACCTTCAAATTCCAGCCACTCTTTCACCACCCGGTCCAGTTGTGCGGGATCGTCCAGTCTTTGCGCAAAGCCAAACCCATCAGCTTCGGCAGCCTTCACAAAATCCTTCTTGCGCAGTGATTTATCGCTGGCGGACAAACGGCCCTTGTAGTACAGCTTTTGCCATTGTCTCACCATGCCATCGCCAAAATTATTCAGCACCAGTACCTTGACGGGGATATCGTAAGTGGTTGCAGTCTCGAGCTCTCCCAGGTTCATGCGGATACTGGCATCACCATCAACATCAATTACGAGATGATCAGGCATGGCAAACTGCGCACCAATTGCCGCCGGCAAGCCAAACCCCATGGTACCCATGCTGCCCGAAGTCAGCCACAAACGGGGATGCTTGAAGTCGAAATACTGCGCCGCCCACATCTGGTGCTGACCAACTCCGGTGGTGATGATGGCGTTGCCGCGTGTGAGCGCGTTAATCGCCTCGATCACCGCATAGGGCTGAATGAGCTCACTCTGACGGTCATAGTTCAGTGCATAGGTGCTTTTCAGCTGAGCAATTTCCCCATGCCACTCAGCAAAATTGGTCTCAATGGCACGGCCCTCGCCATATTTACTCAAGGCCCGCAGGTCCTCCTTGAGTATGCCAACGTGAAACCAGTCGACCGGCTTCACCTTGCCAATTTCTGACGGATCGATGTCAAATTGGGCGATTGATTTTGCCCTGGGCGCAAATTTATCCGGCACACCGGCAACCCGATCATCAAACCTTGCACCAACCGCAATCAGGAAATCACAATCTTCCACTGCATAATTGGCGCAGGCCGTGCCGTGCATGCCGAGCATATGCAGCGATAAGTCCTCGGTCGTATCGACCGCACCAATCCCCATCAGGGTGGTCGTGACCGGGATACCGTATCGATCCGCAAATTGCCGCAATTCAGTACTGGCATCACCCATGATGACACCACCGCCCACATACAGTAATGGCCGTTTGGACTGCTGCAACATGTCAAAAAACCTGCCGCAATGAAAGTCTTCGAGTACATTGTCATGGAGAGCATTCATGCGCTGACGATAGCCACGTACCGGCAACAGGCCCTGCCCTTTGAAGACTCCTTGCCAGTTCTGGACATCCTTGGGCAAATCAACGACCACCGGACCAGGCCGCCCGGTACGGGCAATCTCAAAGGCTTCGCGGATGGTAGATTCGAGACGCTCCGGATCGGTCACCAGGAAAGTGTGTTTTGAAACCGGTCCCAGGCAGCTGGAAACGGGTGCTTCCTGGAAGGCGTCGGAACCAATGGCCGTGGTCGGCACCTGGCCGCAGAGCACGACAATGGGTGTTGAATCTGCCATGCAATCACGAACCGGGGTCACCATGTTGGTCGCGCCCGGCCCCGAGGTCACCATGCATACGCCCACCTTGCCACTGGCGCCCGCATAACCCGCCGCCATAAACCCGGCGCCCTGCTCATTGGCTGGCACGATCAGTGGTATCGGATCCCGGCCGTCACTGCCACGATGTTCATCGTTATAGCGAAACACCGCGTCATAGGTTGGCAAAATTGCTCCACCGCTGTAGCCAAAAATTGTATCGACCCCTTCATCTGCCAATACTTGCATGATCATCTCTGCGCCTATCATTGCTTTGCCGGCGAGCGGATGTGGGGTGAGAGTCTGGTTGTTGGTCAGTTCAGTCATAGGTAAACAAGGGCCTGGAGTGTTCTTTGAGCAGGTGGTGGACAATAAAACTGGCTATTAAGGCTGCAGTGTCTGACAAAATTTCATTCGTTGCAATAAGTGATATTCTGCGCGACTATGAGGCTCCGTTAATCACACGTTTTTTCATCTACCAGCCAAGCTCAGGAACAGCTAACACCATGCGACACATTATCTCTATCTTGATGCAGAACGAGGCCGGTGCCCTTGCCCGGGTCGTCGCTCTTTTCTCCTCCCGGGGATACAACATCGAATCCCTCAACGTCGCACCGACCGACGACTCACAATTGTCGCGCCTGACCCTTGTAACGCGTGGCTCGGATAGCATCATCGACCAGATCAACAAGCAGTTGCTCAAATTGGTAGACGTGGTCAATACCGCTGACATGACCATGGATGATCACATAGAACGGGAGCTGTTATTACTCAAGGTGACCGCATCAGCATCCGGTAAAGCCGCTCTGCCGCATATCATTGAAAACGCCGGCGCACGCATACTCGATGACACGCCGGAGAATTTCACCCTTGAATTGACCGGCGCCACCCATCGCATGGATGACTTTATCGACCAGGTTGCCAGCCATGCTGAAATACTGGCCGTGGTGCGCAGTGGTGCCATGGCCATCGCCCGCGGACACCAGATTCTCAGCGCCGAGGCCTGAAAGCGCAAACCTAAACAGTCTGGTAATAGAGATTCTGCGGGTGATTTGCCTGCGCAAAGAAGAACCAACGCTCCATTAACAAGCCAAGGTATTGAACCAGGAAAGCAGCCCATAACAGGCCGCTAATCTGCATCGTCATGCCCAGAATCACCAGCAACAGGGGCAGCGGGAATACCAGCACCAAAAAATACCATTTAATTGACCTGTATTTAGCCGGCGACGCACCATGGAAAAAATGGCGGGTATTGAATGAACCGCCCATTGCTCCCTGGGCCTTTTGCTGTATCTTTGCATGGCGGATGCCAATCGCTGTTTCCAGCGTGGATTTGTGCTTCAGACGGGAATTGCGATACAGGCTGGCTGCGCGGGTCAAAAACACCAGGGTGGTAAGCACCACCGCCGAACCACCATAGAAATTGACCAGGCCAGTTCCCTGCCAGGCGGCAAAGCCGGTCGCGAGCATGAACCCGGAAGCAGCCCCGAAAAGTGTGTAGTTGACGACCGTCAGCGGCGTTGCCCATTCCTGCAGCATTTTGATACACGCATAGATCATGCCGGTACACAGGAACAGCGCAAAGCAGATCAATGTTGCGATGGCTCCCACCAGCAACGACAAATCAATTTCAACACCGGCCCTGAAGGTCAACAAAACCGGATTCCAGCCCAGAAAGTGAATCAGCCCCCAGGCGGCGACCGTCCCCATCAGGGCCGGTAAAACGATTACCTCTCGGGACAGCCAAGATGTACGCCACATGGCAGCGGATCGCCAGGCACGCTCGGGGCGACCAAGATGAAAAAATGAACTGAACAGCCCGGCCACCAATAAAACCAGCACCAGCAGACCGCCATAGGCGTAAAAATTAACAGGATCCTGTGCGGGCAATAGCTTGAACACCGAAAACAACTGGCCGGTGTACAGCGCCAGGAATAAGCCCTGGCCGGCGCCGATCAGGGTGGTAAGAAAAATGACTGAAAATGCAGGATGCATCTCTATGCTCCCAAAAGAGCCCCTGGCCTGACCAGGAGCAAAGCAGATTGTGATTGCAAGTAAACGGACTCAAGGCATGGGTTGGCCCTGACAGCATCGCCATTGCCAAGATCGCGCCAACAAAAAGCGCCTGAGATGTCGCCGAAGCCGGGGGCTGGGGGTGCAGGACACGAGTTCATGACCGGATCAGATACTCCCTTCTACCAACTGGTGATTTCGTCAAGGGTCGGATCATCTTCATCCGGCATCGGAAGTTTACGTTCCTTCTTGAGCGGATTATCGGCACGCACCAGCTCATCCTCGTGGATGGTGATACTGGCCTTGCGGCGTGGCAGGTAGTGATTGGCGGGCTTGGTGCCCCACTCCGGCATCAACTGGTATCCGCCACTTTCGCGGATCGCAGTGGCAACCTCGGATTCCGGGTCGTCGACATCGCCAAACAACCGCGCCTCTGTGGGACAGGCCATGACACAGGCCGGCTTCCTTTCCGCCTCGGGCAATGTCTCGTCATAGATACGGTCCACACACAGCGTGCATTTCTTCATGATTTTCTGGTTTTCATCCAGTTCACGTGCACCGTACGGACAGGCCCAGGAGCAGTAGCTGCAGCCGATACATTTCTCACTGTCGACCAAAACGATACCGTCTTCCTCACGCTTGTAACTGGCGCCGGTCGGGCACACGGGCACGCAGGGCGGATCTTCGCAGTGCAGGCAACTCTGTGGAAAGTGTACGGTCTCGGTATTCGGAAACTCGCCGATCTCGAAGGTCTGCACCCGGTTAAAGAAGGTTCCGGTCGGGTCTTTGGCATATGGATTCTCATCAGCCAAAAAGCCGGCCGTACCGGACGTGTTCCACTCCTTGCAGGAGGTGACGCAGGCATGGCAGCCCACGCATACATTCAGGTCAATAACCAAGGCCAGCTGTGTCATGATTTACCCCTCTTGCCGGCGAAGTAGGTTAACCAGCGGCCTCGTTGCATGTCCGTGGTCTGACCCGGTAAAGACTTAGCCGTTTCGAATTGAGGCAAACTGACCTCCTCTTCACCTTCCGCGGCCGGATAAATACGGACCTGGACATCATACCAGCCGGCCTGGCCGGTGACCGGGTCCGAGTTGGACAGGTGATCACCGTCTGCGGACGCAGCCAGTTCCTCGCTGATCAGGTGGTTCAGTAAAAATCCCTGCCTGGCCTCGTTGGCATCACCTTCCAACCCCCAGGCACCGGAAGCCTTGCCGATGGCGTTCCAGGTCCAGACGGTTCCCGGCTCTACCGCTTCGGAATACCTGCACAGGCAACGCACTTTGCCATGCATGGATTCAACCCACATCCAGCCACCGTCTTCAATACCCGCATCCCGTGCAGTTTTGGAATTCACGTTGAGGAAGTTATAGGTATGAATCTGGCGCAACCACGCATTTTGCGAATCCCATGAGTGGTACATCGCCATCGGCCTCTGGGTAATGGCATTGAGTGGATACTTTTCCAGGTCAGATTGCAGTGTCTCCAGTGGCTGTGAATAGAACGGCAACGGGTCAAAATGCGTTTCCACCCGTTTGCGCAGATGATCAGGCGGCTGCTTGCCGTCGTACTGACCCTGTGCTGCAAGCCGGAATTTCTGCAATACCTCCGAGTAAATGTGAATATTGATGGGCTCGGTAAAGCGCAGCAAGGAATGGCGCTTGGCCCACTCGAGGTAGCCCTGGTTCCAGTTACGCATGTACTGGTAAGACTTGGGTAATTCATAGTGAAAAACACAGTTATTCTTTTCATACATCTCCCATTGTTTCGGGTTGGGCTCACCCTTCATGAATTTTTCGCCATCCTTGCCTCGC
>CALJWY010000171.1 GCA_937974465.1 uncultured Lysobacterales bacterium
CGGTGGCATCCCTTCGCCATTGGGTTATGCAACGAACCTGGCAGGGCAAATACATCACGGCCCTGCTCCGCAGCCTTGCGGGCGGTGATCAGTGTGCCACTGTTCAGGCCGGCCTCCACCACCAGCACTGCCAGGCTCAGCCCAGAAATAATCCGGTTTCTTGAAGGAAAGTTTTGTCGACGCGGTGGTGTTCCCAGCGGGAACTCGGAAACCATGGCTCCCCGGGAGCGGATGCGCTCGGCAACCGCCTGGCTGCTCCGAGGGTAAACCACGTCAAGCCCGGTTCCATTAACAGCGATGGTGAACTGACCGGCATCAAGGGCTGCCGAGTGGGCGGCAGTATCGATGCCGCTGGCCAGTCCGCTCGTGATCGTCATGCCACGGCGGGCCAGCGTAGTGGCAAAATCACGGGCATGTTCAAGACCGCCAGTCGTTGGGTTGCGACTGCCGATAACTGCGATTTGTGGTTGCCACAGACAATTCGGATCGCCGTCTATAAACAAGGCGGCAGGCGGACTGTTGATACGTTTCAACAGGGCTGGATAGGCGTCATCATCCCAGCACAACAGGTGGTGACCCGGTTGAGAAAGCCATTGCAGCCCTGAATCAATGAGTGCCTCGTCCGGTCTGGCTATTGCCCTGGCGGTATCTTCCGACAGGCCCTGGCGGGTCAAATCACTGGTGCTTGCGGCGCATATTGCCGAGATGCTTCCCAGCGAATTAATAAGCCGTATAAGCGAAGCGCCCCCGATCGAGGGCGCATTCAATACTGTTAACCAATCACGCTGCTTCGTGGCAGCCCCCTTTAATTAGCTATGGTCGTTACAGCGTCTCGTCCGGATGTCTCAATACGTCGCGTTCACGAACCGGACGTTCGCCATTCATGATCAAGGCGTAACTGACCTCATCAAACACCCTGAAAACCAGGATATGTGCGCTGAACTGCTCCGGTAACGTCACCTTGTCCTTACTAAAGGATGTCTGGTCCGCGAAGCTGCCCGTTGGGTACTTCACTTCATCCTGGATTCGTTTCCCGGGACGGAAAGCAGAAAACACATGTCCGACCTCAACGCCCTGGTTACTACCGGCGCTTATGGCAATGATCTGGTAATGTCCGGCGCCATAGCGAGCCTGGGTCAAGGCAATGACCTCCATACCATCGGGTACCGTGTTCATCGCATGCGGAATCAACTGAGGCGGTTGCTCATAGTCATCAATTGGCAATATAAAGTCGCCTGGTTTGACTTCGGTACGACCACTTTGGATCTCAAAAATAGCCGGGTCGCCTTCTTTTACCAGCCTGCCCACCGCTATATCCCAGAACTCATAACCCAGAACCGGAGGGTTCTTGCGCCGCCAGGACAACGTTGCATCCCAGATGTTATCCGGGTATTCGTCCTCCATGCGCAGGTGGGTGGCATACCGGTGGTGTTTCCCGCGTTTCATCTCACCGTTGTCATCGTAATAGATGTGACGCATTCGAACGATGGCAAATTCCTCACCGATCCGTCCGTCAATACCCCGTACATAGGTAAGATCTTTCCTGGTGGCGAGGTGACGGTCGTTTTCATTGGCCACAACATAGGGCAAATCACCAAAACTACCGGGATTCAACACCCTCGCATTGGTTACAAAGTCCTTGATCGCATCCCACTCAATGGGCGGAATCGCCTCGCGTGGCAGTTTACGAATGTCTGGCGAGAGCCTCACGGTCTTCTTGTCGCCATTGACAACCAGGCGGGGCCTGCCATCAATATACACCAGCGAGACTCGATCACCGGGGTAGATCAGGTGAGGGTTTTCAATTTGTGGATTGGCATGCCAGATAGCTGGCCATTGCCAGGGGTGTTCGAGAAACATCCCGGAGATATCCCAGAGGGTGTCTCCTTTCACAACTACGTATTCATCAGGGTGATCGGGGCGCACTGACACGTCCTGTGCCATCGCTGTGCTTGCCAACATCGCCACCAGGATAAGGTGAAAAATTTTCTTAATCACGGTCCTTTCCCCATATAGTAGGCATCCAGCCATCTTGACCGATGCGGTCATTATTCTTTACTAGCGAACATAGTTCCTCATTAGCTATCATAAATCCTGCGGTACAAAAGTTCACCTAAATTATTTATCAGGCATGAAAGCATATGGCAAAACTGAACATTTTGGAATTTCCAGATCCCCGTCTGACAACGGTCGCAAAACGCGTTGAAGCGTTCGATGAGGAACTCAAGACATTCGTTGAAGACATGACAGAAACCATGTATTCGGCGAACGGGATTGGTTTGGCAGCAACCCAGGTTAATGTCCACAAGCGCTTGCTGGTCATGGATATCAGCGAAGAGCAGGATCAGCCACGCGTATATATCAACCCGGAGGTGCTGACCCGTGCTGGCGAACAAATTCACGAGGAGGGTTGCCTGTCAGTGCCCGGTATATATGCAAACGTCAAGCGGGCGGAAGATATAACCATCAAGGCCCAGGACGTGGATGGAAACACCTTTGAAGAACGGCTGGAAGGTCTGCATGCCGTATGTATTCAGCATGAAATGGATCACCTGGTAGGGCGGCTTTTTGTCGATTACCTGTCACCGCTTAAGCGAAATATGGTGAAGAAAAAGCTCGAGAAACAGCGCAAAGCAGCTGCCAAGGAAGCCGCAGATCACCATGTGATGTAGGGGTTTTAAAACTATCTTCTTGCATCCAAAATGTCAGCCTCTGCATTGATTCGAGCGCCTGCTCCTGGTGCAAACCCTGTCAATGACCAGCGATCACCTGTGATTCGCCTTGTATCTGCACACCTTGAACCGTAACCTACCTGATTCAGAATAAAATAGAGGCCCCAGGTGCCGAAA
>CALJWY010000172.1 GCA_937974465.1 uncultured Lysobacterales bacterium
TCAGCGCAGGGAATCGTGCTGGAAAACAGTGCGATCACCCCGGAGTTGCAGGACCTGGCCGGCCGCTGGTTGCAACCGGATATCAGCATTATCAGTAACACCTATGCAGACCACCAGGAGGTATGGGGCCCGGGTGACGCCCATGCCGCGCAAGTGTTGGTTGCCGGGATAACCAGCGGCCAGCGGGTTGTCGTGCCAGAGGATGCCAAATCGGATCAGCGGTTGATTGAATTGCTTGAAAAACGCGATGCCTCGATCATATTTGCGAAGCCCATCCCGGAAGCCGGTGCAGACCACCGGGCTTCAAATACCGGGCTGGCAATTGCCACGATTCAGAACCTGGGTGTTGAAAAAGGGCTCGCCCTCCAGGCAATGCTGGCTCTGCCGCCTGACAGTTATGATTTTCATGTGGCCAGGCATGGTGGCGCTGAGCTTGCCATGGCTTTTTCCGTTAACGATATTACCTGTACGCAGGCGGTTTTCGGTTCGCTGGGTTGGCCTGAAGCAGATACCCGGCTGGTATATAACCATCGTAATGACAGGCCGGAGCGACTGAGAAGCTTTGTAAACTGGCTGCGCGATTCACCCTGGCGGCAGGTATTGATTATTGGCGACAAGCCGAGGCTTAAGCTCGATTTTGCCCGTTACATGAATATTAAAAACACAGAAAGTCTGCTGAAACTGTTTCAGCCGGGTGACAGGGTATTTGGTTGTGGCAATATATCCGGGCTGCCACTGGTACTGGCAATCGAGAGTCAACCGTAGGCAGATTTTGATCATTAGTTTTAACAAGGAGTTGTTCGCATGAACCGGAATGTCAGCAGGTTTGGATTCACACTTTGGCTGTTCGTCACGGCTTTGTTTTTTGTTGCCTGTGCCCCGGTCGAGGTACTGGATACAAGCCGTGATGCCAGGGCCAGACACGGTATGGTTGCAGCTGCGCACCCATTGGCGTCGCAGGTAGGTGTCGATATCCTCAAAGCCGGTGGCAATGCAGTTGATGCGGCGGTTGCCGTGGGCTTTGCTCTGGGCGTGGTGGAGCCAAACGCCTCCGGAATCGGCGGTGGTGGCCTGATGCTGATCTGGTTTGCCGACAGTGGTACGGCGGTTTTTATAGACTCGCGCGAAAAAGCGCCTGCCGCCGCAACCGAAGATATGTTTGAGCTGGATGACAAAGGCAAGGTCATACCTGATGCCAGGGGGTTTAATCCCGTGGTGGTTGGCGGAAAATCGGTGGCGGTGCCCGGTGAAGTTGCGGGTCTGCTCACTGCCCTGGAAATGTATGGCAGCATGAGCCGCCAGCAGGTAATACAGCCTGCAATCAACCACGCCCGGCGTGGTGTTTTGGTATCGGATGTCCTTTCCGGGATGATTACCGAGCACTACGATGTGCTGGCCACATTCCCTGCCTCTGAACAAATCTACCTGACCGATGGTTTCCCGAAAGCGGCTGGTGAAAGGGTTGCCAACACCGATCTTGCAGACACCCTGCAACTGATCGCGGAGCAGGGAAGCGAAGCCTTTTATCACGGACCGGTGGCACAGAGTATTGTCGATGCGGTGCAAGCTGATGGTGGCCTGATCACGCTGGATGACCTGGCAACTTATGAAGTCAGTTTTCGGCCACCGGTGAGCAGTACTTATCGTGATTACGAAATTATTTCGGCACCACCACCGAGTTCAGGTGGCGCGCATGTTATCGAGTTGCTGAACATCATGGAGAATTTCGATATCGAGACCATGGGTTTCAATTCAGCCGACAGCCTGCATGCCTGGGCGGAGGCAATGAAGTTGGTGTTTGCCGACCGTGCCATGTACATGGCTGACACTGATTTTGTCGATGTGCCACTGAAGGGCCTGACGTCCAAGCAATATGCCCGCGACCAGTTTGCGCTTATCGATATGAACAAGGCCAGGCAGGAGGAGGCCATCGGTGATCCATGGCCTGCCGAAAGTGGCAGTACCACACACTTTTCCGTCGTCGATGAAGACGGCACCATGGTGGCCTATACCAAGACCATCAATCATTTCTTTGCCTCCGGTATAACCGCGTTCGGAACCGGTATCCTGTTGAATGACCAGATGGATGATTTTGATACGCGCCCTGGGCAGGCCAATTCCATCACCGGGGGTAAAAAACCTCTCAGCAGCATGAGCCCAACCCTCTTGTTGAAGGATGGCAAGCCTTTTGCGACCATCGGTTCGCCCGGTGGCAAACGCATCATCTCGACCGTGGCCATGTTGATCAGCAACATGGTTGATTTCGATATGGATATCCAGTCGGCCATCATGGCTCCGCGGATTAATAACTACGAAGTGGGTCCGTTAAAAATCGAATCCCGTATTCCGTTCGATGTGCAGAACGAGTTGCTGCAAAAAGGCCATGAACTGGACATCAAAAAAGACTTTGATCTCTATTTCGGCGGCGCCCAGGGTGTTGTCATTGATCACAAAAAGGGTGTGCTGCACGGCGGCGCCGACCCCCGTCGTGATGGCAAGGCTATCGGTTACTAAATCCAGCGCAGATTGGTATTACGCACAATGTATCAGAGCGAGCAAATATGAATTCGGCTTGTCACAGAAGGCCTTCTGTCGGCGCACGCATAGGGACGCACCTGTTTGGCCTCATCATATTCTTGCTGTTGTCAGTACCTGCATGCGCCCAACCGGGTACAAGCCCCGCATGGCTGCCCGGCTTGTTGGAGAAGCAGACGCTTACCATCGTGATTACCGACTCGGGACTTGGTGGTCTTTCGGTTGTGGCAGATGCGGCTGAAAAGTTTCGACAGCAGCCGGTTTTTGAGAAAGTAAACCTGGTTTTCGTCAATGCGCTGTTTTCTGACCAGGGGGGCTATAACGCTTTACAGACGCGCGAAGAAAAATTAAGCGTGTTCTCCAATGCCCTGCAAGCGATGCAGGACCGCTACGCACCCGATATTATCCTGGTGGCGTGCAATACGCTTTCCGTACTGATCCCTGATACCGGGTTTGTTAAAAGCTCATCTGTTCCGGTGGTCGGTATCGTGGAAAGCGGGGTGGAGCAAATCGCACAGCAGTTGCAAGGCAAACCTGCGGGCAGAAACATAATCTTTGCAACCCAGACCACCGTTGATGAAGGCACACATAAAAACCAGCTTTTGCAAAAAGGGTTTGGCGATGCGCAGATCCTGACCCAGTCATGTCCGCAGCTGACCTTGTACATCGAGCAGGAATACGACGGCGCTTACACTGAAATGCTGATCGATGCTTATGTTGACGAAGCCCTGTCCAACATGGGTGACGTGGAGGGCCCGTTGTCAGTTAGTTTCAATTGCACCCACTTTGGCTATTCGCTCAACTTCTGGAAACAGGCTTTCGAGTCCCGTGGCGTAAAAGTTGAAGCATTTCTGGATCCCAACCTGTTGATGGTTGATTTCCTGCTGCCAGCCTCGTTGCAACAGCGATATCCGCAAACGCAGGTGTCGGTAAAAGCGGTCTCGATGATCGATATACCCCAAGGGAGCCAGGAATCA
>CALJWY010000173.1 GCA_937974465.1 uncultured Lysobacterales bacterium
ACCCGTATAGAAGGCTTCAGCTTCACCTTGCTGGGCGCCGGCTCGCAGGGTTCGATATTTGGTGGCCAGGGTCGCATGGTTGCGCTGGATGGTGGATACGAGAGTTTCTTTGGCAAACCCGTACTGTTCATCAATGTTGGCAGGGACGCCAGTGGTCTCAGCGGTGACTCCCGTGCCGGACAATGGATGCTGCTGAACCAGGCTATGGACGAAGCGGATAAACCACCCATGTCTGTGCAGACAACCCTGTTGACACGGGCAGGCCGCGGCACCTTGTCCGTTTTTGCCAATGAAGGCAAAGTTGTTTTCGACGTCGACCGTGCCAGCGACATCCTGGAAACCATCCGCTTTGCCAATAACTATGGCCTGGATGCAGTGATATCCGGTGGCGCCGAGGCATGGATGGTGGCCGAGCAGCTGGCAAAAGCAAACATACCAGTGCTGCTCGATCCGCTTGCCAACCTGCCCTCAAACTTCGACAGCCTGGGCTCACGCAGGGACAATGCGGCCATTCTGAATGCCGCGGGGGTGATGGTGGCCATCAACGGTGCCGGCTCACATAACGCCCGCAAACAACGCCAGATGGCGGGTAACGCGGTTGCCTCGGGCCTGCCACATGCAGCGGGTATTGCAGCACTGACCACTAACCCCGCACGTATTTTTGCTGTTGAGGCACTGCAGGGCACTATCAAAACCGATATGCAGGCTAACCTGGTCTTGTGGAGCGGTGACCCGCTGGAAGTCACCACCGCGGCAGAAGTCGTCATCATCAATGGCAAACTGATGCCGATGGAATCACGCCAGACAAAATTGCGCGACCGTTACCTGGTTGAGAAGCCCGATATGCCAAGGGCATACATCAAACCTTGAATTGGGCCCCGCGTTTAAGCACAAAAAACCCGGCATATGCCGGGTTTTTTTGTATTTGGGCACAGACCAACACCGTGGCATACCATGGCTTGGCGCACTATGCTTAAGGTACAACCCCTGGAAAAGCTTGGTCATGAAAACCGGTTCAAAACTTGCAATATTTTTGTTAGCGCTGGTCGCAGTCGCTCATCTTCTGAGGTTGATTTACGGAATAAGTATCACGGTGGGTGAGTGGGTTGTTCCGCAATGGGTAAGCGCACTGGGTATTATCGCACCCGGTGTCATTGCCGGTTTATTGTGGCAAGAAAGTAAATAGTAGCCGGGGCTTTTTCAGCACTTCAAAGCAACGATAGACCTGGCCCCGGAGCCGGGGCCAGTCTACCCAGCTATTACTGCGAATTCAGAAAGTCCACCACCATGTGGCCGAAGGCCTTTACGCCATTTTCCAGGTAGGGCTCATGCATATCAAAAAATGGTGAATGGTTGGTCGGCTGGGTGGCTGGATCCATGTCCGCGGGCCAGTTACCAAGAAACACAAAAACGGCTGGCGTAACTTCCCCATATTCCGAAAAGTCTTCGGCGACGGTCTGCGGCTGTATGGAATTTACAGTGTGCCCGGAAGCACGCTCGAGGGCAGGCATGACAAAGGAGGTCAATGCTGCATTATTTTGCAAAGCAGGAGGCCCCTGGATAATTTCAACGTCGACTTCCGCGCCGGCACTTTCAGCGATCAGACGCGCTGTTCGATCTATCGCTATGTGGATGTAATCCCGCATATCGGAATCAAAGCTGCGGATGGTGCCTTCCATCTCGACCACATCAGGAATGACGTTGTAGCGGATGCCGCCAGAAATACGCCCCACGCTAATAATGGATGGCGCCAGCGTTACATCCACCTGGCGACTGGTGATTGTCTGCAGGCCCAGCACTATCTGTGATGAAACCACCACTGGATCAACACCATCCCAGGGCCGCGCCCCGTGGGTCTGTTTGCCTTTGACGGTAATTTTAAAGCTGTCTGAAGCGGCCATCATCGGCCCGGGTTTTACTGCGAACCGGCCACCCTGAATACCGATACCCACATGTATTCCGAAAACAGCTGCTGGCATACGCTCTGCAAAAATACCTTCGTCCAGCATCATCGAAGCACCGCCATCTTCGCCATTGGGAGGGCCTTCTTCGGCCGGCTGGAAAATCAGCATGACCGAACCGGCAAGCTCCGCTTTCATGTCATTCAATATTTTCGCCGCACCCAGAACCATCGACATATGGGCATCGTGGCCACAGGCGTGCATGACCCCCACATCCTGACCGTTATATTCACTGCGCGCGGTTGACGCGAAAGGCAACCCGGTCTGCTCGACCACCGGCAAAGCATCGATATCGGTGCGAATAGCAACCAGCGGACCCGGTTTGCCGCCTTCAATAATCGCGGTGACGCCGGTGTGGGCAATACCCGTGCGGGGCTCCAGCCCCATATCACGCAGGATTTCAGCAATCCGGGCAGAGGTGTTGAACTCCCGGTTGCTCAGTTCCGGGTTCTGATGAAACCAGCGTCGCCACTCCACGACCTGCGGTTGAACCTCCGCTGCCGCCTGGTCAATCTCCTCAGCTGTGATACTTGCATTTGCAACCGGCAGGGTCACAACACTGATGAACAACCCCAGAAGTAACTTCTTCACACTTGTCTCCCGTTGATTTGTATAGTTCTAGCGGACAATGGCCTTGCCAGCGTCACTGCGGGCATCCGAACCTGCGGTTACTTCCCCGGTCTGGCGATCCCACATCACACCATGCATATTGCCCCAGGAATACCTTTTGACTTCAACGGTATGCCCCATGGCTTCGAGCCCGGCAATGTCCTCTTCGTTAAACGCATCTTTTTCAGCGAAAATTTTGTCCGGTAAATATTGATGATGGAAACGCGGCACCGCAACCCATGATTCCGGTCCGTTTCCTTCCAGGAAATCCAGTATACCCAGCAACACCATGGTGATGATGCGGCTGCCGCCGGGTGTACCTAGCGCTGCAACCCTGTCTTCACCGATCATCATTGATGGTGACATACTCGACAGAGGTCGCTTGTTGGGCTGAATTTCATTGGCCGTAAAACCGATCAGGCCATAGGCATTGGGCTCGCCCGGTTTTGCGGAAAAATCATCCATCTCGTTGTTCAGGACAAAACCTGTACCCGGCACCATGAACTTTGACCCGAATGGTGTATTAACCGTCAAGGTGGATGCCACCATGTTGCCTTCAGCGTCCATGATGGAGAAGTGTGATGTATCGGTGCCGTCGGGTAGCGACTCCCTGCCGGGAATCATGCTGCTGGGGGTCGCCTTGTCAAAAAATATCCCGGCGCGCAAGCCTGCAGCATAGTTCGGATCAGTCAGCATAGCCTGTGGGACCGGGTAAAAATCCGGGTCGCCAAGGTACAGGGCCCGGTCACGATATGCACGGCGCATGGCTTCGACCAATAGGTGGGTGCGCTTGACCCTATCCAGTTCAGATATGTTGTAAGGGGCGAGAATATTCAGGATTTCGGCAATCGCAATACCGCCGGATGACGGTGGCGGCGCCGTGATCAACTCATAGCCATGGTACATGGTGCGGATAGGATCGCGTTCCATGATCTTGTAGTTTGCCAGGTCGGCCATGCTCCAGATACCACCTGCCTCGCGCACACCATCGACCAGGCGTTGGGCAATTTCACCCTTGTAAAAACCATCCCGGCCTTGCTCGGCAACTTTCTCCAGTACCAGCGCCAGGTCTGGCAGCTTGATGACCTGCCCCATTTCAGGCACCTTGCCAGAGGGCAAAAAGGCCTCGGTAGCCGCCGGCCAGCGTCGCATGGTTTTTTCTGAACCACTCAGCATACGGTGGAACTTGGTATAAACGGGATATCCCTCACGGGCGATTCGAATGGCGGGTTGCAGACTCACGGCCAAGGGCAGTTTTCCATAGAAGCTGGCCAGGTGATCCAAGCCGGCGATTTCACCGGGAATCGCGGCAGCCAACGGGCCATTCATCGCCAGGTCCCGGTTGACCGAGCCGTCAGCGCTCAGGTACATGTCCTTGTGGGCCATCCCGGGTGCCGTCTCCCGGGCGTCGATCATGGTTTGAAAACCATCGGATGCGCGGTGGATCAACCAGAACGCACCACCACCGATACCCGAACTGGTCTGTTCAACCACGGCCAGTACGGCACTGACGGCAACTGCCGCATCAAATGCATTGCCGCCCTTGGCCAGAATTTCGTGTCCGGCCTCGGTGGCCAGGTAATGCGCACTGGCAATCGCCGCTTTGCCAGGCTGATCAGCTTGCAGCGGTTGTGAAAAAACCGCTATGAACAGGATAAAACAAAACTTCTTAATCAAATTTCTGCTCCCTGAATGAGCTTGTGATACTTGTCCCACAGTTGTTCCTCTGTTTCCTTGTGCCCGGGATCTTTTGGAATACATTCCACAGGGCATACCTCTACACATTGCGGTGTATCGAAATGACCGACACATTCGGTACAAAGTGAAGGGTTAATCTCGTATATCTCTACACCCTGGAATATCGCCTCATTGGGACATTCCGGCTCGCAAACATCGCAGTTGATACATTCTTCGGTGATTACCAGCGCCAAGGTTATTTATCCCGGATTCCAAATTCATGCTGCATGGCGGCCTGTATTTCCGCACCCACGAACTGTGACACATCGCCACCCAACCGGGCTACTTCGCGGACCAGTGTGGACGAGATGAAGCCGTATTGCTCATCCGGTGTCAGGAACATCGTTTCCACTTCCTCGCACAGATTGCGGTTCATGCTGGCCAGCTGGAATTCATATTCAAAATCCGATACCGCCCGCAGACCACGGACGATGACACTGGCACCGGCTTCCCTGACAAAATCCACCAACAGGGTACTAAAACCGACAATCTCAATGTTATCCAGGTGACCCAGTTGAGTTTCCGCCAGGGCAATACGCTTTTCCAGGTTCAGAAACGGTGTTTTGTGCGGGCTTTCAGCAATCGCCACGACGACCTTTTCAAATACCCTTGCCGCACGGGTGACCAGGTCGGTATGACCGTGGGTGATGGGGTCAAATGTGCCGGGGTATACCGCCACGCATGGGGCTTTCTTCAATTGCTCATCCTGCTCAAATGGTTGGGTTGGCTATTCTACCCCTGTTAGTGTGCGGGGATAAACAAATGTGCAGACAAAAAAAGGCCGGTTGTTAAACCGGCCTTAAAGCAGGGACCGAAAACAGGCGGGGAGCCTGCCTTCATTTATCAGACCCGTTGTCGTCTGGATTTCTTTCAGCTTGTTCCATTTTTCTGCGAAAAAGCTGCATTCTCACCTCACCCATTTTCTGGTCGCGCCATATTGTCCAATCTTCCGGGGGGGGTATCGACATGTTTGCCGGCGATTCAACATAAACGAAACCGCCACGTCGGATACAGGCACTTTTATCCAGCCGTTCCAGTACCAGGCTGCCTAAATTACTGTCAAATGGCGGATCGACAAATGCGATGTCAAAACTATCTGGCTTGAGATCTTCGATCTGCCCCATCGCCCCACCGGCCTGCAGCCTGACCTGTGTTGCCTGCAGCAAATCGATACTCTGTCGCAGCACTTGCAGCGCGTGCGGATGCTTTTCAATCATCATGACCGAAGCGGCACCCCGGGATGCCGCCTCAAAACCGAGAGCGCCGGTACCCGCAAACAGATCAATACAGTCCGCCGTGGGAATCCAGGGCTGTAGCCAGTTGAACAGGGTTTCGCGGCACCGGTCACCCGTTGGACGCAACCCTGGCACATCGGCAACCTGCAAGCGCCGGCCACGCCAGTTACCGCTAATAATCCGTACGCTATTGCTTTTTCCCGATTTGCTCATACTTATGTCTTGCAACCACCAAACTGATAGCATATCGCTTTTATAGTCAGGGGTTAATGGTCTGAGGAGCCTGTGATCTACTCATGAACTCGTATCTTACATCCAAAATATCCAGATTCTGCGTTCCGAATATTGCCAATAGCCAGCTATTACTTGCGATTCGCGCCATGAATCTGAACATTTTGAATCGCAATCTACTTCGCGCAGAATAAATCATAGGCTGCTTAACCATGTTTCGAATCTTCCGCAAGAAAAACAAACAATCCGGGGAACTCCAGGATGTGCAGCTGCGACCGATTGAACAATCGGGTGTGGATCCATTGGAAAAACGTCTCGAGGACTCCCGCCAGACCATTGGCAAACGTCTGACCTCGCTCATCAGCGGGCACAGCAATATCAATGAAGACCTGCTTGATGAACTGGAAACCACCTTGTTAACAGCTGATGTCGGGGTCAAGGCAAGTCTCGGGATCATGGATAACCTGCGCAACGCGATCACCAACGGCGTGATCAAGGATCCTCAGGCCCTGCTGCCGGCCGTTCAAGCCGAGCTTTATGAATTGATTGAACCCTGTGAACAATTACTGGCCGTTGATCCCAGCCGCAAGCCCTATGTCATCCTGATGGTTGGCATCAACGGGGCCGGCAAAACAACCACCATCGGCAAGCTGGCGCAACGATTCAAGGAGGAAGGCCTGTCGGTGATGCTGGCAGCGGGCGACACCTTCCGGGCCGCCGCCGTTGAACAGCTGAAATCATGGGGCAATAGAAATGACATACCGGTAGTCTCTCAGGGTACCGGGGCAGATTCCGCAGCGGTTATCTTTGATGCCATCGAATCCGCCAAGGCGCGCGGCGTCGATGTGTTGATTGCCGATACGGCAGGCCGCCTGCACACCCAGTCAAACCTGATGGATGAGCTGAAAAAGATTCGCCGGGTGATGGGCCGGGTTGATGAAACCGCGCCACACGAGGTGATGCTGGTGGTTGATGCCGGTACCGGCACCAATGCGCTGAACCAGGCGCAGCACTTCAACGAGGCCGTCAAGGTAACGGGCATCACGATTACCAAGCTGGATGGCACGGCACGTGGCGGCATGCTATTCGCCATCGCCAGTGAGCTTGGCATGCCGATTCGTTTTATCGGTGTCGGTGAAGCCGCCAAGGACCTGAGGCCTTTTGATGCAGGCACATTTATCAATGCAATTCTGCCGCTGGATTGATCCACTGTCACTCCAGCAGAACCAGTGCCATGCCTGGAAAATTTGGCACCATTCCCGAAAAATTGTCGCCATTCCCGAAAAATTGTCGCCATTCCCGAAAATTGACGTCATTCCCCAAAAAATTAACGTCATTCCCGCGAAGGCGGGAATCCCCTCAACCCGGATGAAACCACATTGACCCTGCCTCCATTTTCAACACGACTACTGCAATGGTGGGATCAAAATGGCCGTAAAGATCTGCCGTGGCAACACCCACGAACACCCTATCGCGTGTGGGTTTCGGAAATCATGTTGCAGCAAACCCAGGTCAAGACCGTTATCCCCTATTTCAATAATTTCCTGGAACGGTTTCCTGATATTGAGACCCTGGCCGGCGCAACCCCCGATGAGGTCATGTCGTTCTGGTCCGGACTCGGCTATTACGCCCGCGCGCGTAACCTGCTGAAGACCGCCATCATTTGTCAGCAGGAGTATGCATCCGACCTACCGCAAACCCCCGAGTTACTGGCCAGCCTGCCGGGAATCGGCAAAAGCACCGCAAACGCCATCTATTCGCAGGCACATGACAGACCCGCTGTAGTGTTGGACGGAAATGTGAAACGAGTATTGGCCCGCTACGTTGCCATCGAGGGCTGGCCCGGTAAGTCCAGCGTCCATCAGCAACTTTGGCGCGAGGCCAAAGCCCTGCTGCCAGTAAACCGTGGCGCGGATTATACGCAGGCAGTCATGGACCTGGGAGCGACCGTTTGCACACGTACAAAACCGGCATGTGAACAATGTCCGGTTTCCGCTAACTGCCAGGCATATGCTGGCAACAGCGTCGAGCGCTTCCCTGCCCGTCGGCCAAAGCTCAAGAAAACCAGTCAATCATTCCGTGTGCTGATCCTGACCGATGGCAAAGGTGGCGTCATGCTTGAACGACGCCCGCCAGCGGGTATCTGGGGTGGCCTGTGGTCTTTACCTGCAGATGAGCCAGGCAAACCCGCACACAAACAACTCGGTCTGGAGCTGGACAAGCTGACGGTGTTGCCGGATCTGCAACATCAGCTGACGCATATAGATATGACCATACAGCCATTAATTACAGATTCAGAATTTGCACCGGGAAGAGTAGAATGTACCTCTGGCCAACGCTGGTTTACGCGTCAGCAATGGCCAGAGCTTGGTCTACCCAAACCGGTAAGACAGCTATTGGAAACTTATTTGGAGAGTGTTGAAAAATGACGGAAAGACTGGTGCATTGTGAACTACTGAAAGAGGAGCTACCCGGTCTGACGTTTCAAACCTATCCGGGCGATTTGGGCAAAAGGATTTTCGATCATATCTCCATGCAGGCGTGGCAGAAATGGCTTGCCCATCAAACCATTTTGATCAACGAGCACCGCCTCAGCCCGATAGAACCGGAACACAGAAAATTCCTCGAAGGCGAGATGGAAAAGTTCTTCTTCGGCGAAGGCTCAGCAATACCCGAAGGATATGTGCCCGAAGATTACAAATAAGACGCATAATTCTTGACTTAAACCCGTCGAAACGGTTTAATACCGCGCTCTCTGATTCCAGAGACGCAGGACAATATGGCCAGATAGCTCAGTTGGTAGAGCAGCGGATTGAAAATCCGCGTGTCGGTGGTTCGATTCCACCTCTGGCCACCATTTCTTTATTTGGGGTTTCGTCACCCGGATGCGCGTATCTCACAAGCGTTACGCTGTTTTAAGCTAAAGAAACATCCCCCTGATCGCAGCCATTTGCGGTTCAACACGCTCAGCATCAGGCGTTTCATCGGTGAGACCTATATCGCAGTATTCAGTTGTAAAGCTTGCGGTAGTGAAGTGCTTAAAGAGTTGACGAACTCGCCCTGAAGCG
>CALJWY010000174.1 GCA_937974465.1 uncultured Lysobacterales bacterium
TCGAAACGTTCCGCGTGCTCAAGCATGCGCTGCATCAACTCTGGCCCCTGGACTCCCTGCGCATCTCCGGGCCAATTGTCCACATCGGTGGTGGTGGTCAATTGTCCGCCCTGTTGGATGCCTGTAATTACGGTTGGCCTCAGATTGGCACGTGCTGCGTAGATTGCTGCGGTATAACCCGCCGGGCCGGAACCAACGATCAACAGGCCATGGTGTTTGATTTCGCTCATGTATGGATGCTCCAAGTAACATCAGGCGCCTGCCAGGCGGGGCGGCACCCTGAATATATTAATTGTATTCTTATCTGTTCCCAGTTTGAGGCTGAACACACAGATTCAAGTACAATATTTTAACCGAACAGCCTGCGGGTAAATATGATTCTGTTCATGTTTGTACGCATGTTTGGAATTGAATGTGGCATTATGGCTTGAAATGTAGGGGTCAAAGGTTAATATAGACTTTTCAATATGCTTGAATTAACTTCAAATATAATAACTTAAACAGTAAACCTGATAAGGCAGATAACATTGGCGCAAGCTCGCAAGAAGGCCATCAAGAAAGTAAGCACACCATCCCGGTTGACCCATCACCTGAGAGAGAGCGTGTTTTTGCTGTCTATCCTGGTTGCCGTTTACCTGGTCGCCTGTTTGTTCACCTATGATCCGAATGATCCGGGCCCGTTCAATACCACCAACTCCGATCACGTGCAAAATGCGGGACGGGTGCTTGGCGCCTGGATTGCGGATGCCTTTTTGGGTCTGACCGGCTATATCGCCTACCTGTTGCCCCTGGTTATCGTTTACGGCGGTTGGCGGGTGTGGACCAAGAAACCGGCCGCATCCGAGACGGGTGTGATCGAGGCCGTGGCGATTGTCACCGGCTTCGCACTGTTCATTTTGTCGTCGACGGGTTTGAGTTTTATGCATTTGCTGCCGTCCGCGGGGAGTATGCCGGCCGGCGGGGGCGGCGTGATCGGCGACGTGGTTGCCACCCCGATCTGGAATTTAACCGGTTTGCTCGGCTCAACCCTGTTCCTGTTTTCAATGAGCCTGGTGGGTATAACGCTGTTTACCGGAATCTCATGGTTCCATGTTATGGATGTAACCGGTCGTATTACCCTTAATCTGTTTGACTGGATACTTGAGAACATTGCCAGCACACGGGACTGGTTTGCAGGTCGACGGGCGCGCGCCAAACGTGAGGAAGTCCGAAAAACCGATTCAGTTCTGCAAAAAGGCAGAAAGGCACCCCGCATCGAACCGCAGATTTCTGCTCCCGAAGAGCGTCCCAGTAAGCGGGTTGCCAAGGAAAAGCAGCGGCCGCTCTTCAAGAATATGCCGGCTGACTCACTGCCGCCGCTGGATATGCTGGATGAACCCCATGACCAGCCACCTGGTTACAGCGAAGAAAACCTGAAAGCACTGTCCAAGCAGGTGGAGTTGAAGCTGGCCGATTTTGGTGTCCAGGTACACGTGGTTGCCGTGCATCCCGGGCCGGTCATTACCCGTTTCGAATTGGAGCCGGCTGCAGGGGTCAAATCCGCCCAAATCATGAACCTGGCCAAGGATCTTGCCCGTGGCCTGAGTATTGTTTCTGTTCGAGTGGTGGAAGTGATTCCAGGCAAATCCACCATTGGCCTGGAAATTCCCAATACCAACCGGCAAATGGTGTTCCTGTCTGAAATACTCCGCTCTGATGCGTTCGATAAATCCAACGCACCTCTGACCCTGGCGCTGGGCAAGAGTATTTCCGGGCGTCCCATCGTTGCCAACCTGGCGAAAATGCCGCATCTGCTGGTTGCGGGCACCACGGGTTCGGGTAAGTCGGTTGCCTTGAATGCGATGATACTGAGCCTGTTGTACAAGACGGGCCCGGAAGAAGTCCGCCTGGTGATGGTTGATCCTAAAATGCTGGAACTGTCCGTGTACGCGGATATTCCTCACCTGCTGGCACCTGTTGTCACCGATATGAAGGAGGCAGCCAATGCACTGCGTTGGTGTGTCGCGGAAATGGAGCGCAGGTACCGGCTGATGTCGGCTGCTGGTGTCAGAAACCTGGCCGGCTATAACAAGAAGGTCCGCGATGCCATTGAAGCCGGCACCCCGCTCAAAGATCCGTTGTTCAAACCGGATGAAATGAATCCCGACGAAGAAGCGCCCGATCTAGAGCATCTGCCGTTTATCGTTGTTATCGTCGATGAACTCGCCGATATGATGATGATCCTGGGCAAGAAAATCGACGAGCTGATTGCACGGCTGGCACAAAAAGCGCGTGCCTCCGGTATTCACCTGATCCTGGCTACGCAGCGGCCATCTGTGGATGTGATCACCGGCCTGATCAAGGCAAATATTCCTACCCGTATCGCATTCCAGGTTTCATCAAGGGTTGATTCCCGGACCATCCTTGACCAGATGGGCGCCGAGCAACTGCTGGGTCATGGCGACATGTTGTACATGCCGCCAGGGACTGCGATACCTGAACGTGTGCACGGCGCATTTGTGGATGATCACGAAGTTCATGCCGTGGTCAACTACCTTAAATCCCTGGGTGAACCCGATTACGTGGATGAGATCCTGGAAGAGACCCAGATGACAACCGATGGTATGACCATCAACGCATCCGGTATACCGAAAGAGACCCCAAGTGACCAGGACGAACTCTATGATCAGGCGGTTGCCTGGGTTACCACATCCCGCCGGGCATCCATTTCCAGTGTGCAACGGCATCTGCGGGTTGGTTATAACCGCGCTGCCCGGATCATTGAGGAGATGGAAGCGAGCGGGGTGGTATCGCAGCCTGAACATAATGGTCAGCGTGAGGTCTTAGCACCAGCACCACCCCGGGACTAGCGCTCCTTCAATGTAATAATTGCGGGTCCGGAACTCCTGTGGGTTTTCGCAGCAAGGCGCAATGCGCAGGGAATGGCTAGTCGTTTACAAGTGCTGCACCAAGAGTAGGCGCCTTCAGGCGACGATTTCCATGGGCACTGACAAGCCAACTGTATCCGTAATTCTTACACTGAAGGAGCACTGAATAACATGCGCATTTTACAAGCAGCCTTGCTAACTGCACTTATACCCCTGTCATCCGTGTTTGCCAGTGACGTGGGTCCGGCACGGACCGAACTTGAGCATTTTGCCAGCGGTCTGGACAATTTCCAGGCTGAGTTTACCCAATCTGTGAAATCGCAGGATGGCCGCATC
>CALJWY010000175.1 GCA_937974465.1 uncultured Lysobacterales bacterium
CGGCTGACGACAATCAGGCTGCCATCTCGACCGCCGGTTTTCAAAGAAGCGAGTTTCATAATTAGGGTTACTCCAACAGGTACTCTGTGCGCTTCAGCGCAATTCGGTTCAAAGAATTCCGGCTAATTGTAAGGGATTTTGCTTACGCAGGAGACTTTTAGTGGATTGCCTAGAACCACCATAACCTCAACCTGGGGATGAGCTTTGCAGGGCAGGGTCTGCCATGCCTTATGCTGGCTGAAGATAACGTGCCTGACTCAAGTTCCGCTGGAATCGTTGTGATGCAATTCAATTTTGACCATTTCGGGGACCCGGTCAAGCGGCTGGCGCTGAGCGAAACAGATCCCTGTCGCGTCACCGGTATGTATCGAGCCGGATTGCAGACCGGTGGCCGGGTCAAGCACCAAAAGTACTTCACCACCATCCACGTACAACCGGCCCCTGTCGGGATCCAGGGCAATCTGGTCGATTCCAAAATATTCTGAAGAGAAAGAAACGGTCTGAACCCAGTCGGGCTCTATCAGGCCATTGATGGGATTGAAATTAAATGCATGAACCGCTTCGCTGGTGCGCACATACAGGCGTTCACCACCGTGGTTAAAAACTGCAGAGACAGCAATCGCACCCTGCAATGACGCAGAATCCGCTTTCTCAAGACCCGGCAAAGTAAATGATGTCAAGCCGGATTCGCGGTCCAGCAAAACGCCGGCTTTCGAACCAGGCGCGCAACTCGCGTTATTGGGTTGGGCGCCACTACTCAAACGGTTTCCCAGCAGCTCCATTGCGCCATCCGGGCTCACACTCGCATCATAGATCGCGTTATCGAAAGGCATGGCAAAGGAATTACCATACGTGGTTGTCACCAGCAATGTGCCGTCATCACAGAATTCAGCCGAGGTGTGATCCAGAAACAGCCCAGCCGTTGCAACTTCCAGTTTGCTTTGGGTATCGACAACCGATAAGGGCTCATAAGAATTGCCGGCACCGACGCTGACCAATAAACGCCCATCCGGGCTGAGTGACATATCGACACCTGCATTACTGATCTCGATACTGGAAACACCCACACCCTCATCGGTGGAATATTCAGACAACTGGTAAACCGCAATACGCTGGTTTGCATGACTGGAGAAGCCGGTGACCTGGTCCCTGCTCAACGCGCAATCACCGGAAATCCGGCCCGTTTCCCCGTTGATACTCGCGACGATCGCACCGCTTTCCACATCGAATAACTTGACAACATCGTTGGCATTGTCAGCCACCATACCCAGTGATGCGGCCAATACAGTGGAGTTGATTAACAATGTACAAAAGAACGCCGACACCATTTGAAAACGGTGTTTATTTTCACTACCGATGAGTTTCCACCGATTGCTTGTGGCGCATTGCTTGCGCACTGAAACCTCCTTGTCCCAACTCTTATTATTGGTATTTTTCAGGCTTGCATTCGATGCTGCGTTCCAGGGCATGAATCTTCATACAAGCGCGACCCGACGATGCAATCCTGCAAAGGCCAAGTACAATTTAAGTGATCAACGGAAAGGAACAATCCCTGTTAAAAACCTTGAACCTGCATCCTGCGAGTCCATATAGTGGTTGAAACTAGCATATTTTTTAGCAAAGCCAAAACTTTATTATGATGTTGCCAATTCAACGCAAGCGTATATTAGCCCACAAATATCACTAACGGATTAACAAACTGTGCGCCCATTATCTATTGTTCTCTGGCTTATCCAATTGATCCTGATCATTCATGTGTTAAAAAGTGGTCGCAGCCGTTATTGGATAATGATCCTGTTATTTATGCCCATGATAGGCGGGTTGGCCTACCTCGTAATTGAATTAATACCTGCCTTTGCAGGCAGTATTAGCGGGCAAAGAGCCGTCAGGAACGTCAAGCAGACTCTTAACCCGGGCGCCGAACTGAGGCAGCACGAGGCAGCCTGGAACCAGTCCCCGAATGTTGATAACGGCCGGCGCTATGCCGAGGCGCTGCTGGTTTCGGGGAAAACCGACGAGGCCGAGACAATCATAAACCAGGCCCTGAAAGGCCTGTTTAAAACTGAACCCACCCTGCTGTTACTCAAAGCCCGCCTGGCATTTGAGAAGGGCCGGACAGCGGACGTGGTTGAGACGCTCGAGATACTCCAGGAACACAACCCGGACTTTCGCTCTGCCGAAGCGCACTTACTTTATGCCCGCGCGCTTGAAGCCGAACAAAGGATCGATGATGCCAAGCGGGAGTATTCGGCCGTGTCTGCCTACTTCCCCGGTGTAGAGGCCCGTTACAGGCTCGGCATGTGTCTTGCTGTCGCTGGAAATCACAAGGCTGCCCGCAGTGAATTCGAGTCCATCTTAAACGACGCAAAAACGGCACCTCCGCATTTTCGCAAAAGCCAAAAGGTCTGGCTGGAAGCCGTCAAACAGGTATTGGCCGAATCCTGAGCCTTTGCGACAGGGTTTTTTAACTGCGGTTCAAGTAACCAATTCACACTTAAGTTCATAATTCTATTGCCCGGATACTCTGATTCTGGTATAAAGCCCTGCTCTCTGGTTCATGCTCGTCATGACCAGAAAACGAGGTGTTAAAATTGTAGGGTTAATCCCGCTGTTTAATAAACACCAAATACGCACACATGCCGCAACCGTCCGGTTGGGTGCCCTGCAAAATCAGGGTTTCCGGACAGGGTATGTGGAGGACTAACCCGGAAAGTCAGCCTCGCCAGGTCCAGGATCATTGGCCGCTGGGTTTCTGCTATATGAAGGATTTTAAAAATGCCAAATATCACAATGCGCCAAATGCTTGAAGCCGGCGTACATTTCGGACACCAGACCCGTTACTGGGATCCCAAGATGGCTCCCTATATATTCGGAGCACGTGGAAAGATCCACATCATCAATCTCGAAAAATCATTGCCCATGCTGGTCGATGCCATGAATTTCATCGGCAAGACTGCTTCCAAGCGCGGCAATGTTATTTTTGTCGGCACCAAGCGCGCCGCTTCCAAGTCAATTGCTGAAGAAGCCCAGCGTTGTGGTATGCCATACGTTTCACACCGCTGGCTGGGCGGTATGCTGACCAACTTCCGTACGATCCGCCAGTCCATCAAACGTCTGCGCCAGATTGAAAAAATGGAAGAAGATGGAAGTTTTGCACGCCTGGTCAAGAAAGAAGTTTTACAGTTGACCCGTGAGCGCGACAAGCTTGAGAAGAGCCTCGGTGGCATCAAGGACATGAAGGGCCTGCCCGACGCCATGTTCGTTATTGACGTTGGCCATGAAGACATCGCGGTTAAAGAAGCGCGCAAACTGGGTATCCCGGTAATTGCAGTGGTCGATACCAACTGCTCACCCAATGACATCGATTACGTGATTCCTGGCAACGACGATGCGATTCGTTCAATTCGCCTGTACACCCAACTGGCGGCCGATGCCATCCTGGAAGGTCGTGCAGCCGTGCCTCACATCGACGAAAGCGATGAATTCGTCGAACTGGATGAACACGGCGACCCGGTTAAACGTTCTTCCAAACCGGAAAAAGCCAAGGCTTCAAAGAAAAAAGTTGCCAAGAAAGTAGTGACCAAGAAAGCTCCAGCCGCTGCGGAGGCCGCACCGGTTGCCGCAGCTGAAGCTCCGGAAGCTGAAGCAGAAGCTGCTGAAGCACCTGCAGCTGAGGCCGTTGAAGAGACTGCTGAAACACCTGTAGCTGAAGCCCCCGAAGCAGCCGCTGAGCCAGCCGAAGCCCCTGCTGAGAAGGCAGAAGCAGCACCTGAGAAAGCCGCGGAAAAAGCTGCACCGAAGAAAAAGGCTGCTGCCAAGAAAGTTGCAAAGAAAAAGGTTGCCAAGAAAAAGACAACCAAGAAGAAAGTTGCAAAGAAAGCAGCTGAAGACTGATAAGGAAAACCCCGCTTCATGCGGGGTGCTCACCCGGCTTTGATGCCGGTTTTTTAAACTGATCTGAAGAAGGAATAGTACGATGGCAGTAACTGCCTCAATGGTGAAAGAACTTCGCGAGCGCACCGGCGCTGGCATGATGGAGTGCAAAAAAGCACTGGTCGAAACCAATGGCGACATGGAAGCCGCAGCGGAAAACATGCGCAAAGTCGGGCTTGCAAAGGCCGATAAGAAGGCCTCCCGTGTTGCAGCTGAAGGCAAGGTGGCGCTGGCTTCCAACGATAGCAATACCAAGGCTGTCATGGTGGAAGTAAACAGCGAAACCGATTTCGCGGCGAAGGATGCAAGTTTCCTGGCATACGTGGAGACGGTTGCTAACCAGGCCCTGGTCATGGATACCGCCGACGTCGAAGCGTTGATGGCAGCAGACATGGATGGCTCAAACCTTGAGTTGGAGCGCCAGGCATTGATCGCAAAAATTGGTGAAAATATCCAGGTGCGCAGGATCAGCCGTATGACCACCGATGGCAATATCGGTGCTTACGTGCATGGCGGTCGCATTGGTGTCCTGGTTGAACTTGCGGGTGGAAACGCTGAAGTGGCACATGATGTTGCCATGCACATCGCAGCGCTTAACCCGGCTTTCATTGATGTTGATGATGTGCCTGCCGATATTCTTGAAAAAGAAAAACGTTTCCTGATCTCCCAGGCCGAAGACAGTGGCAAACCTGCTGATATCATCGAAAAAATGGTTGCAGGCCGTATGCGTAAGCACCTGTCAACAATAACCCTTCTGGGTCAGGACTTTGTGAAGGACGGTGATATTACCGTTGGCAAACTGCTTAAACAAAACGATGCCAGCGTTAAGAGCTTCACCCGCCTTGCAGTTGGCGAAGGCATTGAGAAGAAGCAGGAGAACTTTGCCGACGAAGTAATGCAGCAGGTGAAGGGTGCATAAACCCGTCTACCAGCGAATTCTTCTGAAACTCAGCGGAGAAGCTCTGCTGGGTGACGAGGACTATGGTATTGATCCGCTCATCATCGGGCGGATCGCCAGTGAAATTAAGGAAGTTCTCGATACCGGTGTACAAATTGCGATCGTCATTGGCGGTGGCAATATTTTCAGAGGCGCAGGCCTGGCGCAATCCGGAATTGACCGTGTTACCGGCGACCACATGGGCATGCTGGCCACCCTGATGAATTCCCTGGCATTGCAGGATGCTATGGAGAAAGCCGGCGTTCAAGCCCGCGTCATGTCTGCAATTTCTGTACATGCCGTCAGCGAGGACTACATTCGCCGACGTGCCACACGCCACCTTGAAAAAGGCCGTGTAACCATTATCGCCGGCGGCACCGGCAACCCGTTTTTCACCACGGATACCGCCGCTGCACTTCGCGCAATCGAAATCGGCGCGGATATTGTCCTGAAAGCCACCAAGGTTGATGGCGTGTATTCGGCCGACCCGAAGATTGATGCCAGCGCCAGGATGTATGAGTCGCTGAGCTACGATGATGTCATCGAGGGCAAACTGGGAGTGATGGATGCCAATGCCATCGTATTGTGTCGTGATCAGGGTATGCCAATCCGTGTATTTAACGTTTTTGGCAGCGGCAACCTGATGCAAATCGTCATGGGTGAGAAAGTCGGCACGCTCGTTTGCTGAGTAGAGCGTCCCCTCGACCGGAAGACACCAACAACTTTTCCCTGTATTGCTGTTAAAATCCAGTGTTCACTCTAGAGTGAAGTGAACAATTCATGAGGCACAGCAAGTATTTGCTGAATATCACATACCCAAGCTGGCAAATGGGAGGAGACAATGATTCAAGAGATTAAAACAGACGCGCGGATTCGCATGGGCAAAACCCTGGACTCACTGCGCGTCGAACTGGCCAAAATTCGCACCGGCCGCGCACATCCAAGCCTGTTGGAGCATGTTCATGTTGATTACTATGGAAGCGAGGTTCCAATTAGTCAGGCAGCGAATGTCTCTATCGAAGATGCCCGTACGCTGGCAGTAACCGCCTGGGACAAGACAATGGTGCAGGCGCTGGAAAAGGCCATCATGAAATCTGACCTTGGCCTCAATCCTGTGACCGCCGGAACAATCATCCGTATCCCGCTGCCACCGTTGACTGAAGAGCGCCGGATAGCATTGGGCAAAGTGGTTCACCACGAAGGTGAAAACGCCAAGATCGCCATTCGAAATATTCGCCGGGATGCCAATCATCACCTGAAAGACCTGTTAAAGAGCAAAGATATCTCAGAGGATGATGATCATCGCGCGGAGCAGGAAATTCAGAACCTCACGGACCAGCATTGCACCCAGGCTGATGAAATCGTTGCAGTCAAGGAAAAGGAGCTATTGGAATTTTGAAATTTTCTCCTGAGGGCAAACATACCTTGATGGAGAATTCATGACTGCGGTACCTGCCATTCCAGGCCATATCGCCATTGTCATGGATGGCAATGGCCGATGGGCCAAAAAGAGGAATCG
>CALJWY010000176.1 GCA_937974465.1 uncultured Lysobacterales bacterium
ATTCAGGCAATTGAGTAACCAGGGCCGCGGTCTACACGCTGCAAACTCGCTTGGCAATTTATGGAATGCCTACGACCGGGCAGGTCTTTCGGACCCGGCCCTGCCCGCCTTTTTTGAAGAAATGGGTATGGCTGACTACTGGCGCAAACACGGCAACCCCGATTACTGCCGGGTGGACGCTGCAAGCATTGTATGTGGTGACCAATGAGTCTGTTTAACGAACTCAAGCGCCGTAATGTCTTCCGCGTGGGCGTTGCCTATCTTGTCGGTGCCTGGCTGCTCATCCAGGTGGCAGACATTTTATTGGACAATATCGGTGCGCCTGCGTGGATTCTGCAAACGCTTTTCGTGATTCTGGCTGTGGGCTTTTTTGTCTCGGCTTTTGTTGCCTGGGCATTTGAGCTAACCCCGGAAGGTGTCAAACGCGAAAAAGATATCGACCGCGATCAATCCATCACCCCGCAGACCGGCAAGAAACTCAATAACACCATCCTGATCCTGATGGCAATTGCGATCTCTTACCTCTTGTTTGATAAGGTCTCGGCGCCTGCACGGCCAGCATCGGAGTCGCTTTCCCAGGCAACCGCCGAACAATCAACGGGCGCCACAGAGAAGATCACGCCAGCCCCTGTCGAAGCCGGGCAAATCGAACCAGCCATTAGCAAACAATCGATAGCCGTACTGCCGTTCGATAACCGCAGCCCTGATGCCAATGACGCATATTTTACCGCGGGCATCCATGATGACCTGCTCACCAACCTGGCGCGTATCGGCTCATTGAAAGTCATATCAAGGACATCGGTGAGCAAGTACGCCGATACCGAGAAAACCATCCCGGAAATCGCTGCCGAACTGAATGTGGCCACCATCATGGAAGGTGCTGTGCAACGCGCCGGCAACACCGTGCGAATCAATGTACAGCTCATCGATGCGCAAACTGATGAACACCTGTGGGCGGAAATCTTTGACCGCGAGTTGACCACAAACAACCTGTTCGCCATTCAGACAGAGATTTCCGAGGCCATCGCCAAAGCCCTGCATACCACGCTTTCCCCGCAGGAGCAGCAGCGCATTTCGGATCGACCCACAGAAAATCTGGCGGCCTACAGTGCCTATTTAAGGGGAAGGCAATTGATGACCCTGCGCGCATCCGCAAGCCTTGATCAAGCTGCCGAAGAGTTCCAGCGGGCCGTTGAGCTGGACCCGGAGTTTGCCCTCGCCTGGGTCAGCATTGCCGAAACCGCATTCTTACGGGTCCAATACAGCGCGCTGCCTCCAGAGGAATCCCAGCAACAACAAAAAGCCGCTGTGGAAAAAGCACTGGCCCTTAATGACCAGCTTGGAGAGGCCTATTTATCCCTGGCATCTGTGCTGGAATACAGGGGACAGCCGCAGGAAGCGGAGACAGCCTTCCGTAAGGCCATCGACCTCAGCCCGGGTTATGCATCGGCATGGCACTGGTATGGGAACTTCGTATCCGACTATCCGCATCGGCGTGAGGAGGCCCTGGGTTTGTTGAAAAAGGCCATGGAATTGGACCCTATGTCCTCCATCATCGGCGCCGCAACCGGCAGGGTGTACAGGCAATTGGGTCGTTACGCAGAAGCAGAAGCGCAACTGTTGCGGATCATTGAACAGGATCCCGGTTTTGCCCCTACCTACACCCAAATGGCCGATGTGCAAGCGGAGTTGGGCCACCTCGACCAGAGGATCATGTGGTTGGAAAAATCCCTGTCGCTTGATACCGGACGCCTGAGACAGCAGGTTAGTCTTCAATGGGCCTACATGGACATCGGTGATGCGGATGCTGTGAGAGAAATCCGCAACCGGATGACGCAACGGGATGAAGACCATCCCTGGATCAGTTACCTGGGTGGTGTGTACGCCATGTACATTGATAATTACCCGGCAGCCCTCGAACAAATAAAATCGTTTGGCCAGCAAATGCCCAGCAGTCCAATCCCGTATCGTATCATCGGCTACCTTTATAACATGATGAGGGACTACGCCCGGGCCCGAACGTCATTCGAACTGTCTGACCCGGCGTTTTTTGATCGCACCACCTGGCGCAGCAGCATCGAAGAAGACCCAATGCAAGGATGCAGAACGGCCTGGATACTCACACAGACCGGCGACGCAACGATGGGCGCTGAATTACTGACCGCCACGCTAAGCTACCTGGAAGATGAACTGCCGGGTTATATGGAACACGCGGACCGCTATGGCACAGAGTGGTGTTATGTGGTCCGGGGCGACAATGAAAAAGCCCTGGCTGCCATCGAAACTGCCGTTGAACATGGGCATTTACAAGGATGGTATTTCTGGCGCAATCATCCAGAAATGGAACCACTGTGGGGCACACCCCGTTTTGAGGCGGCCATGCAACAGATTGCGGAAGAACTGGCTCGCCAACGTGAAAACCTTTCCCGGATGAAAGCAGAGGCCGGGCTATGAGATTCGTGGCAGCCAAAAACCAGAACACAACCAAGCCAGGTGTGAAGCAAACCAGCGTACCCCATTTTCCGCAGGGTGGATTTTCATGAGCTTCTTCACCGAACTCAAGCGCCGCAATGTCTTTCGTGTAGGTATCGCGTATTTAATCGGTGCGTGGCTTTTAGCACAAATCGCAGATTTGCTAATCGACAATATCGGGGCGCCGGACTGGGTGATGAAATCCCTGTTTGTAGCACTGGCTTTGGGGTTTTTCCTGTCCCTGTTCTTTGCCTGGGCTTTTGAAATGACCCCCGAGGGTGTTAAACGCGAATCGGATGTTGATCGTAGCCAGTCGATCACACAAACAACCGGCCATAAATTGAACCGCACAATCATGTTTGTACTGGTTATGGCGCTGGGTTATATCGCCTGGGACAAATTGTTCGTCCCGACCGGGGCGCAACCCGAGGCCATAGTAACGGCTGAACAACCGGCCATTGATAAATCCATCGCCGTGCTGCCGTTCGTCAATATGAGTGCAGATGCTGATAACGAATATTTTTCCGATGGTTTATCCGAAGAACTGCTCAATCTGTTAGCCAAGGTCGATGGCCTCAAGGTCGCGGCACGGACCTCTTCATTCAAATTCAAAAAATCCGAAGCGGACATTTCTGAAATCGGCGCAAAGCTGAACGTCGCAACCGTTCTGGAAGGCTCGGTGCGCAAATCCGGTAATCAGGCCCGCATTACAGCACAGTTGATCAAGGTCGATGACGGTTTCCATCTGTGGTCGGAAACCTATGACCGTGAACTGGACAATATCTTCGAGGTGCAGGATGAAATTGCAAAGGCCATCGTTGATGCACTGAAGCTGCCGCTACTCGGCCACGATGCAAAACCACTCACCAGCACATCGGCAGAGAACTTTGCGGCCTATGACCTGTACCTGTTGGGCAGGCACGAGGCACGGCAGTTTTCAGAGCGGGGCTTTAAACGCGCCATCGATTACTACCTTGCTTCGCTTGAAAATGATCCGTCGTTTGCACCCGCCTATGGCGGCCTCGCAGACAGCTATATTTTCCTCGCCAATTTTGGAGACCTGCCACAGGGTGAAGCCCAGGGACTGGCGCGAACCGCAATAGAGAAGGCACTTTCAATCAACCCAAATTCATCGGAAGCACTTGCTTCCATGGGATTCCTGTTAGACAACCTTGGTCATTATCAGCAGGCTGAGATCCACTTGCAGAAAGCGCGGCAGATCAATCCCAATAATGTCAATGCATTGATTTTGTCTCGCGGTACCCTGAATTCCCAATTCAGAATGACAGAAGCAATGGGTATGTTAAAAAAGGCCATGAGCGTGGACCCCTTGTCATATTCTGTGCGCAGAGCTCACACTGGCCAATTGGCCACAATGCTGAGATTTGACGAATCAATTAAAGAAATCCAAGCGTTCATTGCAGTCAACCCGGAGGACCCGACACCTTACGAACTCTGGGGGAATCTTTTCCGAATCAAAGGTCAACCGCAAAATGCAATACCCATGTTTCGCAATGCACACCGCTTGCGGCCGGGTGATATTTACATGGCGGCACAAAATGTGATTTGTGGTCTTGAATTGAACGACAAAGAACTGGTTGATTACTGGCTGAAAGAGGCGCAAGGCCGGGGCGTCGACGCCCAATGGACACGATTCGCTGAAAACTATGTGCTGTACGCAAATGGTGACTTTGCCAATTTGCTTTCCCAGGTTGATCAATTACTCATTGCGCAACCAGGCCAGGTACCGTTGCTGGGCTACCGTCATGCTGCTTTGATGAATATGGGTCAACTTGATATGGCCAGGGAAACCCTGCAGCAGGCTTTAGAGCCGAGCGGTGTTCTAAACGGACAACCCCTGTCTGGTGGCGATTTGTTGACGGCTGTTCATCTCGCCAATGTACTAGACCTTAGCGGCAACACCGCTAAACGTGACCAGTTGCTTGTCGAGGCCTCAGAATTGCTGACGCAGCTTCGCCAATCAGAACCGGCTAACGGCACCGTGATTTATCTAAGCGCCAGTGTCGCGTCCGTTCAGAATGACCTGCCCCGCGTATTGCGAGAACTCGAGTTGGCGGTGCAGAATGGTTTCAGACAACACTGGGAGTTGATCAGAAACCCGGTATTTGCCCGCTGGCAGGACAACGAAGAATTCAAAGCCTTTTATCAAGGCATGCTGCAGAACGCGGCGAAAATGCTGCGTGAATACAAATCCAACAACCCGGATGAAAAACTCGACTCTTCAATGGGAGTGTTCGGCTGATGTCCTTGTTTGCCGAACTCAAACGCCGCAACGTGTTCCGGGTTGGAATCGCCTACCTGATCGGTGCGTGGTTGTTGATGCAAATAGCCGATGTTGTATTGAACAATATTTCGGCCCCGGACTGGGTTTTCAAATCAATCATGCTGCTGATGGGTATCGGCTTGCCATTGGCACTATTTTTTGCCTGGGCATTTGAACTGACACCAGATGGGGTAAAACGCGAATCTGAAGTTGATCGTTCACAGTCCATCCGGCGGGAAACGGGCCTAAAACTGAATCGCGGTATTATTATCATCCTGGTCCTGGCATTGGCTTATTTTGTCTGGGAATCCCGATTTGCAGAAGAAGCGGGGTCAGAGCCCTTTTCTCAAGAAACTGCCGGCCAAACGACAGACGTCGGTGGGAAAAGGGCTCTGACCCCTGTTGCAAACCAATCAGTGGCCGTCCTGCCCTTCGTAAATATGTCCTCCGATCCCGAGCAGGAATACTTCTCCGACGGCATCACCGAGGAAATTATCAATGCCCTGGTGAAAATTCCCGGCCTGTCGGTGCCCGCCCGAACCTCGGTATTCGGTTTCAAAGGCCAGCAAGGGGATGTCCGTAAAATCGGCGAGCAGCTGAGTGTAGCGCACGTGCTGGAAGGCAGCATCCGTTCACAGGGCGACCAGGTGCGTATCACCGCGCAGTTGATTAAGGTCGATGACGGTTTCCACCTTTGGTCGGAAACCTTTGATCGCAAACTGGACAACATCTTTGTCGTACAGGAAGAAATCGCCACTGCCATTGCCACCATTTTGACCGGTGAACTGGGACTGGGTGTTAAAACCGTACCCAACCAGACAACTAATATGGAAGCGTATGACAGCTACCTGCAGGGCCGAGCCCTGTTGCATAAACGCGGCCTGGATAACCTCGGTCGCGCGGTAGGGCTTTTCAAGCGAACCACGGAACTCGATCCGGAGTTTGCGCCGGGATGGGCAGCGATGGCGCTGACTTACTCGGTGATGGACAACACACAAGAGTTGCTTGAAAAGACCATCAGCACGGCGAAACATGCGCTTTCCCTGGATCCGAAAAATGTCGATGCACTGGATGCATTAGCAAGCGCTCTGAGGGATAGCTGGCGTTGGGCTGAAGCGGAACCCTATTTCGAGCAGGCCATGGCCATTGACCCGCAGTCTTCCGAGTTGCTCGAAGACTACGCCGAGTTCCTCTGCATGGTCGGACGTTTTGACGAGCACCTTGCCGTGTCTGAACAAGGCTATGCCATCGACCCGCTGCTGGGTCCGCTGGTTGACACATACGTGGTGGCGCTGACGGAAAAAGGTCAATACAGCAAGGCCATTGAAGTGATCGAACAGTGGAACAAATCAATTAGCGATGAACAGTTCGTCCTTTGGTGGCACGAACCTCTATGGAAGATGGTTCCCCTGATGGCCAGTG
>CALJWY010000177.1 GCA_937974465.1 uncultured Lysobacterales bacterium
GTAGACATTGAACAGCCCCAGCCTGTCGAACACATCGAACCAGAAAGGACCGAACTTGATGACGTAGTCCTGGTAAGCCTGGTTCTGCTGCAGGACGGTACCCACCACCGAAGCCACCGCGATAGCCACCAGCAAAGTGATGGCCAGGTTCATGGAGCCAAGGAATTCCAGCCACACGCTGGTAAACTGACTGCTGCGCGGATGTTTACTGGTCGGGCGTGTGGCCGTGCTCATGAAGTGATTCTATTGTTCAGGTAATTGACACTCACAAAAAAGGCGGCCAGATTGGCCGCCTTTTCTAAGGAGGCTGAGGTAACGCTCAGTGCAAACCTTGCGCATAAGAAGATACTGCCTGAATTTCCTGCTCGGTCATCTTTGCGGCCACACTGCGCATCATCTTGCCGGCATCGTTGTCACGCGCACCCGACTTGAAGCCACCCAGCTGATTTTCGATATACTTGGCGTGCTGGCCACTGAGGGCAGGGAAACTGGCTGCCGGATTACCAGCGCCGCTGGGGCCATGACAACCGATGCAGGCCGCTACACCGCTGGAGGGGTTACCACCACGGTAGATTTTCTCGCCCAGCTCAACCAGCGACTTGTCTGCAGCTCCAGCTTTAATCGGCTGACTGGAATAATAGGCTGCCAGGTCCTGAATATCTTCGTCAGTCAACGGTGCCGCCATAGGCGCCATAGTGGCATTTTCGCGCTTGCCGCCCTTGAAATCGTGCAGCTGTTTGGCAATATAGCCCGCACCCTGTCCAGCCAGGCTGGGCCATTCCGGGTTAACGCTGTTGCCATCTGCACCGTGACAGCCGGCACAGCTTGCTGACTTGGCCTTGCCGGCAGCGGCATCACCAGCCGCCTGGGCCTGCGTCAGACCACCCGCAAGCGAAAAAACAGTTGCAAAAACAAGCCACTTATTCATGTTATTTCAATCTCCAAGAATGCTTTGCAGGGACTGCGGATGCGCGAACGCGAGCGACCCCAAAAAAGAGCCCATCTGTATACCAGTGGACCAACGACCGGTCAACCAATACGCCTGCTTAATCTGTGAGAAAATAGCGCCATGACTATCCAATTTCAGCGTGCCCGCTTCCTTACCAGTGTCCCCGAAACCCGTCTCGCGCCAGCCGATAGCGGTGCCGAGGTCGCTTTTGCCGGGCGCTCCAATGCCGGAAAGTCCAGCGCCCTCAACTGTATCACCGCCCAGCTCAGCCTGGCTCGTACCAGTAAAACACCAGGACGCACCCAGCAGATCAATTTCTTTGATCTGGGCGATAATCGCCGCCTGGTCGACTTGCCCGGCTATGGCTTCGCAAAAGTCCCACTGGCGATGAAAAACAGGTGGCAGTATCACCTCGCGGAGTATCTGCGCATCCGCGAGTCACTGCGCGGCCTGATCCTGTTGATGGACTGCCGGCACCCGCTCACCGAAAATGATTGCCAGATGCTGGCATGGAGTGCCGAAGCCGACTTGCCCGTGCATGTGTTACTCACCAAAGCCGATAAGCTCAAACCCGGCGTCAGCAAGAATGTCCTGGCCGACGTACGGGAGCGCATGACTGACTGGCACCCGGAGGCCAGCATTCAGTTATTCTCCGCGCTAAAAAAATTGGGTATCGATGAAGCCCGCCAGCATTTGTCAGACTGGCTGAATAACGGTATTTCGTAACTACATTTTCTACAGGCAAAAAAAACCCCGGAGTGCAAGGGGGGGAAGCACCGGGGTCAAGAATACCCGGCTTGGGGAAACCGGGTTGGAGGAATTCCCGTTCTGTCCTGTTCACGAACGGGGAGCGTCAGCCAATAACACTCCAAAGGTTAAGGCGGCTTGCCAATTAAACTATAACTTCTTTGTTACCTGGTTCGTGCTAAACAGAACAATTAACGCTCACTGCCCATTACTATAGAACATTTTCAAGCTGCGTGTGTAGTAGACCTAAGCTAATAAAAAATATTTTTTATCCCTCATAAAACCGCATAATCAATGCATTAATTAACAGGAAGTACTGTGCTGCGAAGGTGAATCCCGCAAAATTTAGACAGTTGTTCAGTGTGCTTCATCCCAATTATTGCCGGTACCGATATCGACCAGCAGGGGCACCGCCAGATCGGCCGCCGATTCCATCATCTTGCGTACAGCATCCGCTGTAGACTGACTTTTTGTCAGCGGCACTTCGAACACCAGTTCATCGTGTACCTGCATAACCATTTTGACGTCAGCAGCTTCCGCTTTAATCCACGCATCCACCATCAACATGGCCTTTTTTATGATATCTGCTGCGCTGCCCTGCATTGGCGCATTGATGGCGGTGCGTTCAGCCGCCTGGCGACGCTGCACATTGCGCGCATTAATGTCGGGCAGGTAAAGCCGCCGACCGAACAAGGTCTCGACATACCCCTGCTCGCGCGCTATTTCGCGCGTCGTCTCCATGTAAGCCTTAACCCCGGGGTACCGTGAAAAATACAAATCGACATAGTCCTGCGCCTGCCCGCGATTGATGCCCAGTTGCTTTGCCAGCCCAAAGGCCGACATCCCGTAGATCAACCCAAAATTGATAGCCTTGGCAGAGCGCCGCTGGTCCGAGGTCACCTGGTCAGGGCTGGTTGCAAACACCTCAGCTGCAGTGGCTCGATGAATATCCTCACCGCGACCAAAGGCGCCCACCAGACCGGCATCACCCGACAAATGAGCCATTATGCGCAGTTCGATCTGGGAATAGTCAGCCGCCAGAATTTCACAATCAGCTTCTGCCACAAATGCCTGGCGAATCCGCCGTCCTTCCGGGGTGCGGATCGGGATGTTCTGTAAATTCGGGTCCGACGACGACAGGCGCCCGGTAGCCGCTACTGCCTGGTGATAGGAGGTATGTACCCGCCCGCTGCCGGGATTTACCTGGCCGGGCAGCTTGTCGGTATAAGTCGACTTCAATTTGCTCAGTGAGCGGTGCT
>CALJWY010000178.1 GCA_937974465.1 uncultured Lysobacterales bacterium
GAAGGAAGAAAATCTTCACCAATACCCTCTACCAGCCAGCTACCACTTTCATCACTTAGCACACCGTCGTTGATGTAACGTTCCAAAATGGAGCCTTCCGGATCGGCCAGGATCAGTTCAAGGTCCGGTGCGACCCGTTGAAAAAAATGTGACAAGCCGGTTGCAGTGCCACTCGAGCCAACCCCCACCACAACGGCATCAAGGTCATGTTCCATCTGCTCCCAAATCTCGGGTCCGGTCACTTCCTCGTGTGTTTTCGGGTTGGAAGGATTGCCGAACTGATTGACAAAAAAAGCTCCCTCCATATCAGTGGCAATCTTCTGCGCCAAGTCCTGGTAGTAGGCAGGATGGCCCTTGGGCACATCGGAGCGTGTCAAAACGACCTTTGCGCCCATTGCCTTCAGGTTGGAAATCTTCTCCCTGCTCATCTTGTCGGGAATGACGAGTATCAACTCATAACCCTTCTGCAGGGCAACCAGCGCGAGCCCAAGGCCCGTATTACCTGCTGTTCCTTCAACCAGTGTTGAGCCCGGCTGGAGCAGGCCTGCTCGCTCTGCATCCTCGATCATCTTCAGACCAATCCGGTCTTTAATTGAGCCACCGGGATTCAGACATTCCAGCTTTATGTACAACTCACAGGGCCCCGTATCCATGTTGTTGATACGGACAATAGGTGTATTTCCTATCAGGTCGAGCACAGATTTATAGACGTGCATGGAACAATCACTCCGGGTAAAAAAAACGGCCGGGATAATTCCCGACCGCCTTATTTACGTTGTTGTTAAGTTTCTCAGCTCTGGGCCGCGTCCATTAACATTGCCAGTTTATCCTTTGCCCATAATTTTTCTTTTTTCAACTGATTAAGAGCCAGGTCTTCCATCGGAGCCGTTCCCAGTTCAGCTGCGGTGACACGTTTGTCCAATTCCTGATGACGGTCGTAAATCCGACGGAAGTCTTCGTTTTCCTTAATCAATTCGTCCAATTTATTCTGGCGGTGCTCAAACATAGTATTACTCCTCTACGGGATGAATTACACGCGAACCACGGGCGCCAAACAACGGCCCGCTGCGACGTGCTTGTGAAGTCGAAAAATATTGAAATATTGTGTAACAGAATTCAGGAGATTGCAGCGAGCGGATTGAAACCCTCGCTGCCATTATTCGGAAACTCCGATTTTATAAACTAAAATAACCATAGCAATGACCTAACATTAGCGCAAAGTGCGACGTCTGGCAAGCGTCAAATTGCAAGATGTTTTATTGCCAGGTCGATAATTAAACCGGAACAGTGATTCGGCAAAACCTGGCCGGTATCTGCCTGTTTTCTTTTAATTATCCAGCAGAATGACATCTACACGCCGATTTTGCGCCCTGCCTTCTTCATCGTCGTTACTGGCAATCGGAAAGTCTTCACCCATACCCATGGCAGTAATCCGTTCCGCTGCGACACCGAGACTGATCAGGGCCTCACGGACAGCCTGTGCTCGTTGCTCTGACAATTGTAAATTGGCTTCAGCCTGTCCACTCGAATCCGTATGTCCCTCAACACGGATTTTCTTATCAGGCTCTGTCTGCAGCAGGTCGACCACCTCTTCCAGGCTGGACAGACCACCCTCAACCAGGTGAACTTCACCCGACGCAAACAGGACGTCACCAAGCGTCACCACCACACCACTTTCGGTCTGGCGCAGCTGCAGGTTTTCCAATTGCCGGGTTAACGAGTCAATCTGTTGACTGGCGAGTTCGGCTTCACGACGTGCAAACTCGGCCTCCGAGGCACGCGAATCGGCCAGGCGTCTTGCCTGGCTGGCTTCCTCGGCGGACAACTGTGCAGCACGTGCAGATTCAGCCTCTTTCTGCAGTGCATCCTCTTTTTCTTTGCGTGCCCGCTCAGCCTCTTCATTGGTCGTTGCAACCAACAGCCTGGCACGCTCGGCTTCCATCCGCGCATTATCCGCTTCAAGTTGACTGGCCTTGATCAACATCGCGTTACGTTGGCTTTCCAACTCATCCAGGGTTTGTTCATGCTGTTCCCGTTCAGCCATGGTCCGGGCAATCTGGATGCGGCGGTCAGCCATGTACACCAGGTAAGAGCGGTAAAGCTCATCACCCGTCGCCGATTCTGCGTTTCTGAGTGCCCGTTCTGCATCGCCCACTGCCAGGGGCGCATAACCGGCCAACTCGGAGTTTGATTTCAGATCCTTAAGCTCGTCCCTGACACGCTCCAGAGCCAGGTCTTTCTTTGGTGCGGCAACACAGGCGGAAAGCAATACAACGATTATCAGCAGCGAAATCTTGATCAGCATGCGTTTCATTTGAATTCATCTCCAAATGTGGCCCGCAAACTTGCCTCCAGCTCCTCATTGCTCTTGCGTAATTCATTCACCATCCGCCTGGACTTGGCAGTACGGGATTTCGCAATTGCCAACTCGGAGTTGATTTCCGACTCTTCAACCAGGTAAACAACCACTTCATATTTTTGTTTTTCCATACCCAGCCGGGCGCTGGCCAGCTTTTCCCGCGCGAAACGCATTTCAACGGGTGCAAACTCATCACCACCGGCTGCCTCTGCGGCCAAAATCGCTTCATCTGCAGAGTCAAACACCTCGGGACCGGGTTGTGCGGTTGCACAGGCGGCCAATAAAAAACAAACAATAGAAATTAGAATCGGTTTCATGCATCAAATACCTGACAAATACCTTTTAATTATGACTTAACAGACGCCAAGGTTGAACACCTAATTGGCCTGCGCTGCAATTTAGCAACTCCCTGGATCAAACAGGAACAGCGTCAGGCTGGTTTTCGGGCGCTGCAACCTGGAATGCCTGCAGAGCCCTGCACTGCGAAACAATCTTGCGGATCACTTTGAAGCCGGACATATCCACACCAAAGCGTTCAGCGTTATAGACCTGTGGAATCAGAAAACATTCAAACAACCCGGGATGTCCGCTCATGAAGGTAGAATCTGCACGCATGCTATTGTGCAGTTGTTGCTCCAGGGCAGAAAAACCTTCCGTGATCCAGTGGTCCATCCACTCAACCGTATCAATCGAGTCGCCACACCGTCCAGCCAGGTACTTCTGCACCCGCAGATTGTTAATCGGGTGGATTTCACAGGCGACCTGCAAAGCCAGTGCCCGAATTGCTGCGCGCAGGGCAGGTTCAGGCGGCAACAGCAGATACCCGGGAAATACTTCGTCCAGGTATTCACATATCGCCATGGATTGTGTCAAGACGTGACCCCGGTGTGATAACACCGGCACCAGGCCTTGCGGGTTGATGCGCAGGTAATCTTCGCTCAACTGTTCACCACCCTGCCTCACCAGGTTTACCGGTATGGTCTCGTATGGCAAACCCTTCAGGTTCAGGGCAATCCGTACCCGGTAGGATGCTGAGCTACGCCAATAGCTGTAAAGAACGAGCTGCTGTTGTTGATCAGCCTGCATACTGCACAATTTTCTGTTCGATGGCGCCAAATATCGAATCACCATCACTGTCAAACATTTCGATCCGGATGGTGTCGCCGAACTTCATGAATTCAGTTGAGGGTTTGCCATCGGCGATGATTTCCAACATCCGGATCTCTGCCAGGCATGAGGCGCCCTTGGCGGTGTCTTGATTGGCAATGGTGCCAGAACCCACTATGGTTCCTGCCGTCAGAGGCCTCGTCTTGGCTGCATGCGCCACCAATTGCGCGAAATTAAACTGCATATCCTCACCGGCCTCGGGCTCACCAAAAAACGCTCCATTGAGTGTGCTGTGCAATGGCAGTGACAACTTGCAGTCCTGCCAATGCTCTCCCAGCTCATCCGGGGTCACCAACACGGGTGACAAAGCGGAACGTGGTTTTGATTGCAGAAAGCCAAAGCCCTTGGCAAGTTCGGCTGGAATCAGGTTTCGCAAGCTGACATCATTGATCAAACCGATCAACTGAATGTGCGATTCGGCATCCTCTGCGCTCACAGCCATAGGAACATCGTCTGTGATGACGATAATTTCAGACTCGAAATCAATGCCATATTCTTCACTCACCACCGGTACCGTATCCCGTGGCCCGAGGAAGCCCGCCGATGTGGCCTGGTACATCAGGGGGTCAACATAGAACGATTCGGGCACCTCCGCTCCACGGGCCCTGCGCACACGTTCTACATGCGGCAGGTAAGCACTTCCATCCAGGAATTCAAAAGCCCGGGGCAAGGGGGCAGCCAGGGCAGCTACGTCCAATTCCTGAATTCCGTCACAACTGCCCTCGTTTAATTCCGCATAGCGCGCGTTCAACCGGGGCGCCGTTTGATGCCAGTCATCCAATGCAATCTGCAAGGTGGCTGATATATCGGCAGCCGAGACAAAAAACTCAAGATTACGGCTGACGACAATCAGGCTGCCATCTCGACCGCCGGTTTTTAAAGAGGCAAGTTTCATAATTTGGGTTACTCCAACAGGTGCTCTGTGCGTTTCAGCGCAATTCGGTTCAAAGAATTCCGGCTAATTGTAAGGGATTTTGCTAACACAGGAGACTTTTAGTGGATTGCCCAGAGCCACCATGAACTTAACCTGGGGATGGGCTTTTTAGGGCAAGGTCTGTCATGCCTTGTGCTGGCTGAAGATAATGTGCCTGACTCAAGTTCCACTGGAATCGTTGTCAAGCAATTCAATTTTGACCATTTCGGGGACCCGGTCAAACGGCTGGCGCTGAGCGAAACAGATGCCTGTCGCGTCACCGGCATGTATCGAGCCGGATTGCAGACCGGTGGCCGGATCAAGCACCAAAAGTACATCACCACCATCCACGTACAACCTGCCCCTGTCGGGGTCCAGGGCAATCTGGTCGATTCCAAAATATTCTGAAGAGAAAGAAACGGTCTGAACCCAGTCGGGCTCTATCAGGCCATTGATGGGATTGAAATTAAATGCATGAACCGCTTCGCTGGTGCGCACATACAAGCGATCACCACCGTGGTTAAAAACTGCAGAGAC
>CALJWY010000179.1 GCA_937974465.1 uncultured Lysobacterales bacterium
AATGGTGCCGGAGGCCGGACTCGAACCGGCACTTTGTTACCAAAACTGGATTTTGAATCCAGCGCGTCTACCAATTTCGCCACTCCGGCAGGATTTGCGAGGCGCAAAGTATATATTTGCCGGCACTTCGACGCCAGCACTTCAAGAACAAAACGGTGTTTTTCTGCTCTAAATTACCTGCGTGGCTATGCAGAGCTATTCTCAAACCAGACGCGGTCAAAATACGCGGTAACGTGTGGGTTGAAGTGATCATAGTCGACGAGGAAGGCATCATGCCCCATTAGTGACTCGAGATTCGAGAAACTTGTGTCGATACCGTTTGACCTGAGAGCATCGGCAATCTCTTTCTGCTGGTAGGCCGGAAACAGAATATCGGTCTCAACACCGATTACGCAGGCGGACTTGAGCTGGATTCCGGCCAGGGCCGTGGGTAAATCCGGGTAACCATCGGCCACATCAAACCAGTCCATGGCACGCGACAGGTACAGGTAGCTGCAGGGGTCGAATGAACGAACGAAGCGCCGCGCGGCCGCCTCCAGGTACGACTCCACCTCAAAATTCATACCAAACAACTCAGTGGGGAAGTAATCCTGGGTGCGCCGGCCAAAGCGGGTGCGCCATTCCTCCGATGAACGATAGGACAGCATCCCCAGCTTGCGAGCCATGCGCATACCTTTAACCGGCCAGTTGTCGTCGTCATAGTTACCATCGTTCCAGGCCGGGTCTGAAACGATCAGCTCTCTTTGCAGTGAGCGAACGGCAATGCTGAAAGGTGCAGAATTTGGAGAACTCGATATGGTCAAAAAGTGTCGCGCGCCTGCGGGGTGGCGCTGCAGATAGGCCAGGGCGCTCATCCCGCCCATGGAGGGGCCAACCATGGTGCATAACTGTTTGATATTCATATGTTTGATCAAAAGATTCGCGCTTTCTGCCACGTCCTCAACACATAAGTCCGGGAAGTCCAGCCTGTAGGGACGGCCGTTTTCCGGGTTCTCGCTCGCAGGTCCTGTAGAACCTTTGCAACTACCCAGAGAATTAAGCGCAATAACATAAAACCGGTTGGTATCGATCGGGGCACCCGGACCAATCATCATTTCCCACCAACCGGGTGACGGATCGGCTTCACTGGAGGCTGCATGCGCGGAGGGCGATAAGCCGCTTAAAATCAACACCGCATTCGAGCGCTCGGCATTGAGTTCACCCCAGGTTTCGTACGCGAGCGTGAAAGAAGGCAGGTAGCCGCCTTTCTTCATCGTCAGGGGTTCGTCTATGTGAAGAAACTTTGTTGCTGTAGACATAAGCTATGAGTCAGAATCCAGTGATGTATTAATAATAGCCTGAGATACACAAGATTGCGCGTTGCGAAACCATTGAAACGTATTCCAACAAAAACTGATATAAGAGAATCCGGTCTCATTAACGATGGGCAGAATGCCGTTCATGAAAACCTGGAAGTTTCTGTGCAGCGTCATATTGATCATGTGTGGCGGCAACCACTTCATCGTCCTACGATTGACGTTTACCGGCAGTTGGTTGAATTGGCGCCTTTCGCGGATGGCTCGCCCTTTATCCTTGATTCCGGTTGCGGCACCGGCAGCAGCACGCAAGCGCTTGCCGCTGACCATCCCGGGCAACTGGTGATTGGTGTTGACCAATCCAGTGCACGCCTGGCGAGGAGTGGGGTGAGCACCTCAATACACCAATCAGGTAACTGCGTGTTGGTCAGAGCCGAGCTGGCTACATTTTGGCGTTTGTTGCTAAAAGACGGGCTTAAGCCTGTGCGCCATTTCCTCTTGTACCCAAACCCCTGGCCAAAGCCCGGTCACCTGGCCAGGCGTTGGCATGGGCACCCTGTTTTTCCGGATCTTTTGTCAGTCGGTGGAGATATCGAGTTACGTTGTAACTGGGACATATATGCGCTGGAGTTTGCCCAGGCAGTTCAGCTTGCAACAGGCGCGCCGCTTAAGGTGCAGCGTATTCGGCCCAAAACAGCAATATCACCTTTTGAAAAGAAGTACATGGATCGTGGGCACGCACTCTATGCAGTGACCGTTCCGGGTTCGGTAAGCGCAGGGTTTCGCCGGTCAAGACCGGCAAAATAATTCAGGTCAAAACCCAAACGGGCCTATTTTGCAGTAGCAGCGTCTGCCGGTGGCGGGGTGTAGTGATGAATACCCTTCAGGCTATTGTAGATAAAAGTCACAAACTGGGCCGGGGTAATCCAGGCTTTGCCCAGGGATTCGTCCCATTCCTTTGTTGGTTCGGCCGCGATGGCCTGTTGCAGGTCAAGGCCCTGGTCGATCAGCTGCTGCACATTGGCGGTGGCCTTGGCAAGGAAAGCCCGGTAATTCTCGAGGTCTTCAACCGTGGCCAACGGGCCGTGCCCCGGAATAATGTGGGTGGACTCGTTCGCCAGCGACAGGCCAAGCTCGGCGGCCGCAATCATGCCCTGTATGGAGCCACCGGCATCCAGGTCTATAAACGGATACAGGCCATTGAAGTGCATGTCGCCCATATGGATAACGTTACTGACTGGAAAATGAATGATGCTGTCACCGTCGGTATGACCATTCGCGACGTAATATGCTGTTGCGCTCTCACCATTCAAGTGCAGGGAAATCTGGTCATTAAACGTCAGAACCGGAAGCGCCGGGGCAGGGTAGGCCGGGGTGGTGCTGCCCAGGAAAATGTTAACCTGCTCAGAGTTCATTCTGCTACGAATGTTATCGTGCGCTATGATGACCGTGCCTTTTCCGCCGAGGGTTTCGTTGCCACCTGTGTGATCGTAATGATAGTGGGTATTGATCACAAACCTGATCGGTGCGTCGCTGATTTCCTTAATGGCATCCAATAACTGGGCAGTGACGGGTTTGACCTGGTCATCGATAATGTAGAGGCCATCGTCGCCGGCGGAAATACCCACATTCCCACCAGCTCCTTTGAGCATGTAAACGGTGTCGGAAAGCTGAAATGATTTAAATTCAACTTCATTTTCCTGGGCTGGCGCGCTGCTGGTCGCGGCCAGCAGAGTTGTGAGTATAAGCAATCGTTTCATGTATTGACCCTGTGTTTGTCAGGTTGAAATTCTATGGTAAGCGCTTGTCGATACTTAGCGTAATGGGCTTGACCGCTTTTGTATTCACGCTCACCTTGCCTGCCTGGAAATCACCTGATGCCGCATTGGCAATGCCGCTAATAGAAATACGGGCACTGACATCCAGGTCTTCGAAGTCCTTAAACGTTGTGCCAGGACGAAGCATGTCGGCATCACTGAAATTCAACATCAGGGGGAAACCGCGCGCTGCAAGGCGCTTAACCGCCAGAGGCATACCGGCGCCACCAGCAGGGTGAACGAAAACAAATAACGCCGCATTTGCCGGTACGCTGCTTGTAAATTCGCCAGCCAGGGTGATTGTGACAGGGATGCCGGAGTCCATAATATTGGTCGTAGCTACCGGTTCTGGCGCGGCAAGCTCTTCCGCTACAGGGGTCTCAACATCCGCCATATCCATGCCTGCAGCACTCATCCGCATCTTGGCTGTTTCGATCTGCTGAGTAACCGCCTGGGCAGGTCCGGACTCAGGTTCAAGCAGGGCCAGAAGCGACTGCCAGCTTGCAATGGCAGCGACCTCGTCACCATTTTGTGCTGCTACCATGCCCATTAACCAGAGCCCTTTTTGCTGCTCGGGGTCAATCTCGAGTGCCGCTTCGATCAGTTGTACTGCGTCTGCAGAAATCTCACGAGAGCCTGAAGCAAACAGCCTTGTCTCTGCCAGTTCAATCATGATCAACGGCGTGTTGGGTGCGATCAGGTTGGCATTGGCCAGGGCTTCTTCAGCCTCGGTATAACGTTCCATGGTCTTCAGTGTCCGGCCCAGGATAAGCCAGCCATCAGGATCGCCCGGGTTGTCCACCATGCGTTGCTTCAGTTGTGCAACCATTGTTTCCATATCAGCCTGCCCATTAGCATGTGGCTCCTGGGATTGTGCTTGCTGGTTAACCGCTACAGGTGCGACGTTGAGGGCTTCCGGGGTACCGATTTGCTGATACAGGACAATTCCGATAATCGGAATGAACAGCATGAGCAGGATACCGTTAATACGATCCTTGGTAGAACCGGTGAAAAGTGGCCAACACATAACTGCCGCAGATACTGCGAGCATGGCGATAGAAATAATCCAGAAATTCATTCGGGTATTCTCTTTGTTAAATCAACCGATTAATACAATCAGTCGTTTGAATTTTTGTTTGCATTAAACAAAGCCGTACGTTTTTTAACGCTGGCGCGGATTACCAGGCCACCGATCAAGAACAGCACAAGGGGTGCAAACCACAGTAGGTAAGTGTTGGTCTGAACAGGTGGCCGGTACAGGACAAAGTCACCATACCGATCGACCAGGAACTGTTTGATCTCTTCGTCATTTCTGCCGGTTTGCAGCAATTCGTGAACCTCGCGACGTAAATCATGTGCAAGCGGCGCGTCCGAATCGGCCAGGTTTTGGTTTTGACAGACAAGACAGCGTAGTTCTTTCGTTAATTGGTCAAAACGCTCTTGCTGCTCCTGACTTTTGAAAACCAGGGGTTCCTGCACTTGTGTTTGCTGTGCCAGGACCGATACCGACATAAGAATGGTCAACAAAAAAACAGTCAATTTATACATTTTCATCAGCTCCCAGACTCCATGCTAGCGACTCTTGGAAGAATCTCATTTTCGACAATATCCCAGGTCAGCTGACCCAGGTGTTTGAATACGATGGTCCCGGAAGGGTCAACCAGAAATGTTTCCGGCGCCGCATAGACCCCAAAATCAATACTGGTGCGGCCATCGTAGTCGATCAGGCTGACGTCGTATGGATCTCCCCAACGCTGTAACCAGGCGATTGCATCCGGTGACTCATCGCGGAAGTTCATGCCGATGATATAGACGGCATTGAGATTGGCCAGGTCGGTAACAACCGGATGTTCTGCACGGCAGGTAACACACCAGCTGCCCCAGAAATTCACCAGGTAAGGTTTGCCCAGAAAGGATTCATTTGTCATTTGCCGGGATGGATTGGCCAGTACCGGCAGATCGAATGCCGGTACAGGTTTATCAATCAACGGTGAAGGTATCTGGGTCTTTTTATCAGATATCTTCAGGCCTACAAGGAGCAATACAACCAAAGCCATGAAGGCCATCAGTGGCAGTAAACGTGAACTCATGCTTTTGCTCCCTGGGCAGCATTGGCTTGCGCCTTGGACACACGTATTTTGCGACGGTAGCGTTTATTGGTCGCAGCCAGTAGTCCACCCATAGTCATCATTATGGAACCCAGCCAGATCCAACGGATAAACGGCTTGTGATAGATACGTACTGCCCATGCGCTGGAGTTCTGGTCCAGCGGTTCACCCAGCGAGACGTAAAGATCACGCAGGAAGCCGGGATCAAGAGCCGCTTCGGTCATGGTGTTACCACCCTGAGCATAACTGCGTTTCTGTGGATACAGACGCGTTATTTCCTGACCGTCTTTGGTGACAATAAATTCACCTTCTTCAGCGGTGTAATTGGGGCCTTTTACCCTTTGGGTGCCGTTGAACTCGAAAGAGTAACCGGCGGTTGAATACTGATCGCCAGCGGTCATTCTCAGGTGTTTTTCAGTGCTGATGGCGCCCGTCAGGCTGACACCGATGATAAAGACACCCAAACCAAGGTGAGCAAGTGTCATGGCCAGTACGCTGGCGGGAAGGTTGGGACGGCCCTTGCGGGTCACTATCGTGCCGACATAGAAAAGGCTACCTGCAATGACCCAGGTTCCGCCGGCTATGCCGATCGCGGCCAGCCAGCCCATTGAAGGCTCAAGCAGCCAGGAACCGGCGCCAACTATCAGCGCAATCAATAGCGGCCACATCAGCTTGGGTAACACCCGTTGCGCGCTGTCTTCCTGCCAACGGACATAGATTCCGATGGGAATGGCAATCACGATCGGTACCAACAGCCATGCGAACAGGAATCCGAAGTAGGGAGGGCCTACAGAAATCTTTCCGGCACCGAGTGCATCAATGAGTAACGGGTACAAGGTTCCTGTCAGGACCATCGCAGCCATGATGGTGAAAACCAGGTTATTGAGAAGCAGCAACGTTTCCCTTGAGAACCCGGCGAAGCC